>NZ_JBWKQE010000008.1:0-262406 GCF_059418605.1 Duganella sp. GW821-FHT07G03 | reverse complement strand
TCGCTCTTGGCGAGCTGAGATCGTTAATCGCTATCTTCAAAATTTGAGGGGAAGGTTCAGGACTTGACCCCCGGTTTGTTGTAGCGAACTCAGCGGCGCCTCAGGGGCGCCGCTTTTATTTTTGCCGCTTTTTCCTCGATCGTGCAGTCATTGTGTAGAATTTGCCTCATTATTGGCATGAGCCATTGCTTAATTTGAAAGTTTAAACATGAAACAAGCGGTCATCAGCGGTACCGGTCTCTTTACGCCAGCCCAGTCGATCTCCAACGAAGAGCTGGTGGAGTGCTTCAATGCCTACGCCGAACAGTTCAACGCCGACCACGCCGCCGCCATCGCGGACGGCTCCGTCACGGCGCTGGAACTGTCCAGCGTGGCCTTCATCGAGAAGGCGTCGGGCATCAAATCGCGCTACGTGATGGAAAAGACCGGCATCCTGGACCCGCAACGCATGGTGTCGCGCATCCCCGAGCGCACCGACGAGGAACTGTCGCTGCAGGCGGAAATCTGCGTCGCGGCGGCGCGCCAGGCGCTCGACCGCGCCGGCCGCCTGCCGGCCGATATCGACATGGTGCTGGTGGCCTGCTCCAATATGCAGCGCGGCTACCCGGCGATGGCGGTCGAAGTGCAGGGCGCGCTGGGCATCGAAGGCTATGGCTTCGACATGAACGTGGCCTGCTCGTCGGCCACCTTCGGCATCCAGCAGGCGGTGGCGGCGGTGCAGAGCGGCCAGGCGCGCGCGGTGCTGGTGCTCAATCCTGAAATCACCAGCGGCCACCTGAACTGGCGCGACCGCGACAGCCACTTCATCTTCGGCGACGCCTGCACGGCGATGGTGATCGAGGCGGCCGACACGGCCAAGGGCTCGCACCGCTGGGAAATCGTCGAGACCAAGCTCAAGACCAGCTTCTCCAACAACATCCGTAACAACTTCGGTTTCCTGAACCGCTTCGACGAAGCCGGCATCGGCCAGCCGGACAAGCTGTTCCGCCAGCAGGGCCGCAAGGTGTTCAAGGATGTGTGCCCGATGGCCGCCGAGATGATCAAGACCACCATCGCCGGCGCCGGCCTGGAAGTGCCGCAGGTGAGCCGCTACTGGCTGCACCAGGCCAACCTGAACATGAACCTGCTGATCAGCCGCATGGTGCTGGGCCGCGACGCCGAGCCGGGCGAAGCGCCGGTGATCCTCGACACCTACGCCAACACCTCGTCGGCCGGTTCGGTGATCGCCTTCCACAAGCACTCGGACGACATGGCGCCCGGCCAGCTGGGCGTGATCTGCTCCTTCGGCGCCGGCTACTCGATCGGCTGCGTGGTGGTGCGCCGGATCTAAACGACGTCCAGTTCCCGCTCGACGGCCGCGAATGCGGCCGTCGTCGCTTCCGGCCCGGCGACGGTGGACTCGACCGAGTAGAAGCTCAGGTTCTTCAAGCCTATCGTCGACAGGATGGCGCGCAGATAGGGTTCGAGGAAGTCGGGCTGGCGAGCGCGCTCGCCGGTGCGGTAGCCGCCGGAGCTGACGGCGATGTACACCGGACGGTCCGCCAGCGTGCCGATCTTGCCCTCCGGCGTGACGTTGAAGGTGACGCCGATGCGCACCACGTGGTCCAGCCAGGCCTTCAGCGCCGACGGCACTGTGAAGTTGTGCATCGGCGTGGCGATGATCACGCAATCGGCGTCGCGCAGTTCGCCGACCAGGCGTGCCGACAGCGCCAGCGAGGACATGGCGCGCCCATGCTCCGCACTCGCGCCATTGCGCGCGCCGCCCAATGCCCCCGCATACTCGCCATCGACATGCGGCAGCGGCTCGGCCCACAGGTCGCGCGTGACGATCTGCGCGGAGGGATGCTGCGACAACAGGCGGTCCATCACGCGTTGGGACAGGCGGTAGCTCACCGATTGCTGTCCACGCGGGCTGCAGGTGATGTGCAGGATCTTCATGCCGCACCCGCCTTCAGGAATTTACCGAAGCGCATGGCGCCCGTCATCAGCCCCTCGCGGAAGTAGAAGCGCTGCGCCCGCGCATTCGCCAGCCCGGTGTCGAGCACCAGCTTGGCGCACTCCGCCTGATCGGCCACCACCGTCAGGCGCTCCAGCAAGCGCGCGCCCCAGCCCTGGCCGCGCGTCTTCTCGCCGGCCACCAGGTCGTCGACGTACAGGAAGCGGCCATACACCAGGTTCTCTTCCAGCCGATAACCGGCCAGCGCCACCACTTCGCCATCTTCCCAGGCGGCCAGGATGCGGTAGCCTTGCGCGTTCATGCGCGTCACGCGCGTGACGAATTCTTCTTCAGATTGCAGGTGCGGACGCAGTTCCCTCATCACCGGATAGCAGGCGCGCAGCTGCTCAACCGTCTCCACAACTTTCAGTTTTTCGTGCATGGTCGCTCCTTTGAAAACACCATCTTATGGCGGCAATGGCATAATCTCCAGAGCCATAAAATGACATCTCGACTAGGCCATGAAAACCAAGCCCGACTTCCTCCTGCTCGACAACGCCGCCGCCGAACCTCTGTATCGGCAGATCTACACCCGCTTCCGCAGCGCCATCGCCGACGGCCTGCTGCTGCCGGACGCCCGCATCCCGTCCGCCCGCGCACTGGCGCTGGAACTGGGCCTGGCGCGCGGCACGGTGGAAGCGGCCTACTCGCTGCTGGCCGCCGAAGGCTACGTCGAAACGCGCGGCCAGGCCGGCACCGTGGTCACGCCGGCGCTGGCGCGCCACGCGGCGACGGCGGTATCGAAGCCACCCACGCGCACGCGGCGCACACCCGCCGGCGCATCGCCCTCCCCGGTGCATGAAGCGCTGAACCGTCCCTTCCAAATGGGCCTGCCGGCGCTGGATGCCTTCCCGCGCAAGGTGTGGGCGCGGCTGGCGGCGCGCGCGATCCGCGCCACCCAGGGCGACGACATGGTCTACCCGCCCTTCGCCGGCCAGGCGCCGCTGCGCGCGGCCATCGCCACCTACCTGCAGCTATCGCGCGGGATCAACTGCTCGCCGTCGCAGGTGTTCATCACTTCCGGCTACCGCAACACGCTGGAGCTGGTCGTGCGCACCCTGCTGCAACCGGGCGACGACGTGTGGGTGGAAGATCCCGGCTTCCCGCCCACCGGCGCGCTGCTCACGCAAGCCGGCATGAACCTGGCCCCGGTGGCGGTCGACGCGGAAGGCCTGGTGGTGTCGCACGGCGTCGCCACGGCGCCGCGCGCCAGGGCCGCCATCGTCACGCCGGCGCATCAATGTCCGCTGAGCGTGTCGCTGTCGCTGCCGCGCCGCCTCGCCCTGCTGGACTGGGCGGCGCAGGCCGATGCCTGGATCGTGGAAGACGACTACGACGGCGAATACCGCTACGCGAGCCGCCCGCTGCCTGCCCTGCAAAGCCTGGACCGCGACGGCCGCGTGCTGTACGCCGGCACCTTCAGCAAGGTGTTGTTCCCCGCGGTGCGGCTGGCCTACCTGGTGGTGCCGGAGGCGCAGGTGCGGCGCTTCGAGCAAACCTGCCATACGTTCGCCGCCGGCGGGCCCGCGCTGACGCAAACCATCGTCAGCGATTTCATGAACGAAGGCCACTTCGCCCGCCACATCCAGCGCATGCGGCGCCTCTACGCCGAACGCCGCCAGATCGCCGCGGAAGGATTGCATGCGGTGCTGGGCAAGCACCTGCGCATCGATCCGCAGCCGGGCGGCATGCACCTGGTGCTGCGCATGAAGGGCCACCACACCGACCGCGCCCTGGCCGAACGCATGCGGCAGGACGGCATGGCGGCGCTGGCGCTGTCCGAGCGCACGCTGCTGCCGCGTGCTTCGTCGGCCTTGCTGCTGGCCTTCACCAACATCGACACGCCGCAGCGGGCGCGCGAACTGGGCAAGCGCATCCTCAGGCTGATATGAACATGGCCTAGTCGAGTAGCCGGTTCTTGGCCCTTCACGACTGAGCCATGCGCCAGCAAAATACGCTCATTCGCAATCCATCAGGGAACCGTCATGAGTAAGCGCCTCGAAGTATTCAAACACGCACCGGAGGCCTACAAGGGCTTCACCGCCGTCAAAAGCTACATCCAGACCTGCGGCCTGCCGGCCGAGCTGGTGGAACTGGTCTACCTGCGCGTATCGCAGATCAACGGCTGCGCCTACTGCATCGACATGCACACCCGCGACCTGCTGAACCAGGGCGTCCGGATCGACAAGGTGGCGCTGGTGCCGGTGTGGCAGGAAGCGGCCACGCTGTTCAGCGACAAGGAGCGCGCCGCGCTGGCCTGGGCCGAAAGCGTGACCCGCGTCGCCCAGACCAATGTGCCTGACCAGGACTATCAACAGGCACTGGCCGTCCTCGGTGAAAAAGAACTGGCCGACCTGACCGTGGCCGTCTCGCTGATGAACGCCTTCAACCGCTTCGGCGTCAGCATGCGCATGGCGCCGGCCGCACTGGCCATGTAGTCCGCGCCGGGCATGATTGTGCTACGCTAGGGTTCCCCCCTATCGTAGGAACCCCGCACGCATGCCCCACAATATCAGCCTGATTACCACCATCGCGGCCGCACTGGGCTTCGGCCTTTTGTTCGGCTATATCGCAACGCGCCTCAAGCTGCCGGCGCTGGTGGGCTATCTCGCTGCGGGCATTATCATCGGCCCAGCCACGCCGGGCTTCGTGGCCGATACGGCGTTGGCCGGGCAGCTGGCCGAAATCGGCGTGATGCTGATGATGTTCGGCGTCGGCCTGCATTTTTCCCTCGACGACCTGTGGGCCGTGCGGCGCGTGGCGCTGCCGGGCGCCGTGCTGCAAATTGCAGTGGCCACCGCGCTCGGCATGGCGCTGGCGCACTTCTGGGGTTGGAGCATGGGCGGTGGGCTGGTGTTCGGACTCGCCCTGTCGGTGGCCAGCACGGTGGTGCTGCTGCGGGCGCTGGAGGAGCGCGGCATCCTCGATAGCTTCAACGGCCGCATCGCGGTCGGCTGGCTGGTGGTGGAAGACCTGGTGACGGTGCTGGTGCTGGTACTGCTGCCGGCGTTGGCCGGTTCGCTGGGCGGCACGCACAGCGAAAGCCACGGCGTCACGGCCATGGGCGAAGCGAACCTGTGGACCACGCTGGCCATCACGCTGGGCCAGGTCGGCGCCTTCATCGCGCTGATGCTGGTGGTCGGCCGCAAGCTGTTCCCCTGGATCTTGTGGCAGGTGGCGCGCACCGGCTCGCGCGAGCTGTTCACGCTGTGCGTGATCGCCGCTGCCGTCGGCATCGCCTACGCATCGACCCACTACTTCGGCGTCTCGTTCGCGCTGGGCGCCTTCTTCGCCGGCATGGTGCTGCGCGAATCCGAACTGGCGCACCGCGCCGCCGAGGAATCACTGCCGCTGCGCGATGCGTTCGCGGTGCTGTTCTTCGTTTCGGTCGGCATGCTGTTCGAGCCGTCGATCCTGGTCGAGCAGCCGCTCAAGCTATTGGCGGTGGTGACCATCATCGTGGTCGGCAAATCGGTGGCGGCCTTCCTGCTGGTGCTGCTGCTGCGCTACCCGGTCAAGACCGCGCTGATGGTGTCGGCCAGCCTGGCGCAGATCGGCGAGTTCTCCTTCATCCTGGCGGCGCTGGGCCTGTCCCTGGGCCTGATGCCGGTCGAAGGGCAAAGCCTGATACTGGCCGGCGCCATCATCTCCATCGCGCTCAACCCGGTGGTGTTCCGCATCACCAAGCCGCTGGAGCGCTGGCTGGGCAAGAACGCGGCGCTGGCCTCCAGGTTCGAGCGGCCCGCAGATCCGCTGGCGGAGCTGCCGACATCGGTGCCGCAGGAGCATCTGACGGGCCAGGTGGTGCTGGTCGGGTATGGCCGCGTGGGCCGGCGCATCGCCGCGGTGCTCACCGAGCGCGGCATCCCCTTCGTGGTGGCGGAACAGAATCGCGAACTGGTCGACCAGTTGCGCAAGGAAGGCGCGCATGCGGTGGCCGGCAATGCCGGCGAGCCGGCGGTGCTGATCCAGGCCCACATCGCGCGCGCCGCGATGCTGGTGATCGCCACGCCGGACACCTTCGACGTGCGGACCATGATCGAAACCGCGCGCGCGCTCAACCCCAACATCAAGACCGTGGTGCGCACCCACAGCGACGAAGTGGCGGAACTGCTGCGCGATGAACGCGCCGGAGAGATCTTTATCGGCGAGCAGGAACTGGCGAAGGGAATGACGGAATTTGTACTGGCCAATATGTCAAAAAAAGGAAATCACCATGCTCACTAGACGCGCATTGATGCGCTGCGCCGCAGCGCTGCCGTTATCCATCATCGTCGCCGGCGCGAGTGCATCGCCGGCACGTGTCAAGCTGGAGTTCCACAGCGCGTTCCTGATGAACCTGCACCACTTCCTGTACAACCTGGGCGTGCATCCGGAGCAGCTGGAAAAGATCAACTGGACGGCCACGCCCTCCGCCGACGAAATGGCGGCGCTGCGCAGCGCCGTCAGTTGGTATCGCGACAACTACGCCAAGCGCGACCTGCTGTTCGACGAGCAGATGACGGCCATCAAAACCGCGTTGAGCGTGGCCGATACGCGGCGCGACACCAGCGGCCTGGCATTGCCCCCGCAGCTGGCGGCCGCATTGGACAGCGTGGCGCCGATATACGCGCGCTGCATCTGGGCGCAGCAGGACGCCAGCAACCAGCAATGGATAGCCGAAGCGAAGCGACTCGATGAGCGCTACGGCGCGGAAGTGCAGGAAGGCATAGCCCGCTATCTGCAAACACCATTCCCGCTGACGCCCATCCGCATCGACATCGTGGTGGAAACCGGCAAGCGCCAGGGCGCCTACACCGGCACGCAGACAGTGATCCCCGCAGGACGCCCCAGCTATCAAGGCATGGCGTCTCTGGAGATGCTGTACCACGAAATATCACACATCGCCTCAACGGAAAAACTGGAGGACGCCATCGAAGCGCGCCTCAAGGCGACGCAGCGCAAGCCCGATTCGGAACTGTGGCACGTGGTGCAGTTCTACACCGTCGGCAGTGTGGTGAAGGATGCCTTCAAGCGGCGTGACGGCCTAGAATACCAACCCTACGCGGACAAGAGCGGCCTGTTTAAAGGCTACTGGTCTCCTCTGGTAGCGCCGGTGGAAAGCGAATGGCGCCCCTATATGGACGGCAAGCAGAGCTTCGAGCAGGCAGTGGCCCGCATGGTAGATCGACTTTAGGAGTAGCAGCTTTGAAAGGTAGTTTATCCGCCCTGTTGGCGCTGACGCTGGCAGCAACCGCGTCTGCGCAATCGGTCACCGTCACATTGAGCGCCACAGACAGCACCAGCCTGGAACTGCGCTACGACCTGCCCGCGACATGCGGCGCGCTCGATTTTTCCAACCCCGGCATTCCGCCTGCGAGTGCCGCCGAGATCCGCCGCGACTGGACCGCGCTCGACGACTGCGGTGAGGTCGACGGCAAGCAGGTCCGCCGCAAAGCCGCTTCCTGCACCAGCCTGCGCTTCCGGATTCCGGCCGCCACGCGCAACCTCGACCGCGTCTATCCGTGGGCCTATCCGATAGGCCAGGGCTTCTACGCCCACACCAGCGCTTACGCCGTCAATCCCGCGTCCTGCGGCGCCGTCGCCTGGAAGTTCAGCGCCCCGAATGGTGCGGTGGTCGTGGACGGCGTGGCGGCGGGCAGCGAAGCTGTGCTGCCTTCAACCAAAGCCGACGCGCATTACCTGCCGGTGGCCTTGCTGCTGGAACCCCAGCCGCAGGGAAGAATGCATCTGGACCCGCGCCTGTCGGCCGCCGACACGCGCTTCTTCCGCGACACCATCCTCGACGCCACCGCCTATCTGGCCAAGTCGCTGCCCGGCATCGACTTCCCGGCGCCCTACATCGTCGCGGTGCTATCCCCCGATCAAAACAGCTGGCGCGGCGACGTCGCCAACCGCAGCACCATGCGATTGACCTTTTCAGCGACGGCGCTGGCGCAGGCGCAGCCGGCGATGCGTAGCTACATCGCGCACGAAGTCAGCCACCTGCTGCAACCGGCCAAGTGGACCGACGCATGGCACGAAGAACACGAGATGATCAGCGAAGGCGGCGCCGAATTCCTGAGCTGGCGCACCGCCGCGGCACTCGGCTGGCGCAACCGCGGGGCGCTGAAGGATGAACTGGAAGCTGCGATCAACGGCTGCGTGATCGCCGCGAGCGGCAAGAGCTGGCGGCATACCGCCGATCGCCAGTGGGGGCGCACGCCCTATGCCTGCGGCATGGCCTTCCACGCCATCGGACTCGCCAGCCGCGCCAACAAGCGGCCGGCGATGTTGATGCTGCGCGATTACTACGGCATGGCGCAGCGCGCCGGCAAGACCGACTTTGCGCAAGCCCTGGAATGCGGCGCGGCCGCCGGTTGCCAACCGCGCTGGCTAACCCGCGTGGCGGGCGACGAGCCACTGGCCGGCGTGATGGCGGCCTACGCCCGCACACCGGGGGCGATATTCAAGCCGGCGGAAAAATGGACACCGGCCGCAATCACCGTGGTAGCGCAAGCGATGATGGCGCAACTGATGCGTGCGGACTGCGGTGGCGCCGTCAGCATGTACAACGAACCGACTGTCAGCCGCATCGCCGACGGCCCGGCCTGCAAGGTGCTGCGGCCCGGCATGGGCGTGGTCGGCGCAGAGGGACGCGCGATGTTCTCGGATCAGACGACGGCACAGGCGGTGATGAGTGCTTGCAGCGCACAACACAAGGCCACGCTGCGGCTGGAGGACGGCGGCAATGTCGACATCGCATGCGATGCCGCCACCGTCAGCCTGCCCACCGAGTTGTACACGGTGGACATCGATAACGCGCTACAGCGCTTGTAGCTTACAGGCTGACCGCGAGCTCCGCGCCTTCCTTGATGGCGCGCTTGGCGTCCAGCTCCGCCGCCAGCGCGGCGCCGCCGATCTTGTGGAAGCGCGGCCACTTGGCGTTGGCTTTGACTTCCTCTTCCGACGGCATCAACTCGGTCAGGCTGTCCTGGCCCGCGCACACCACCACGTTATCCACCGACAGCAAACGCTGCTCGCCGGCGATGGTCACGTGCAGGCCCTGGTCGTCGATACGGTCGTACTGCACGCCAGCCAGCATCACTACACCGTTGCGCGCCAGGACCGCGCGGTGCACCCAGCCCGAGGTCTTGCCCAGGCCAGCGCCAAGCTTCGATACCTTGCGCTGCAACAGATACAGCTGGCGCACCGGCTCCGGCGCGGAGACGGTGGTCAGGCCGCCCGGCGCATCGCCCTTCATGTCCACGCCCCACTCCTTGGCCCAGACATCCAGCGCCAGCGGCAGCGGATGCTTCGGATCGTGCAGCAGATATTCGCCGACATCGAAGCCGATGCCGCCCGCGCCAATGATGGCCACGCGCTTGCCCACCGGCGCCTTGTTCTGCAAAACGTCGATATACGACAGCACCTTCGGATGGTTGATGCCCTCGATCGGCGGACGGCGCACCTTGATGCCGGTGGCGACCACCACGTCGTCGTAGCCGTCGGCGATCAGCTGCTCGCGCGTGACGCGCACGCCCAGCTTGACGGTCACGCCGGTCAGTTCCAGCTTGCGGCGGAAGTAGCGGATGGTCTCGGCGAATTCCTCCTTGCCCGGAATCTGCATGGCGATCTTGAACTGGCCGCCGACGCTGTCGCTGGAGTCGAACAGGGTCACGTCATGGCCGCATTCCGCCGCCACCGTGGCCGCCGACAAACCGGCAGGGCCGGCGCCGACCACCGCCACCCGGCGCTTTTTCGCCGTTGGCGCGTAGACCAGTTCCGTCTCGTGGCAGGCGCGCGGGTTGACCAGGCAGCTGGCGCGCTTGTTGGAGAAGGTGTGGTCCAGGCAGGCCTGGTTGCAGCCGATGCAGGTGTTGATTTCGTCGGCGCGCCCTTGCGCGGCCTTGTTGACGAACTCCGAATCGGCCAGGAAGGGACGCGCCATCGAAATCATGTCGGCGTCGCCACGTTGCAGGATGCCTTCCGCCTCGGCCGGCATATTGATGCGGTTGGACGCCACCACCGGTATCGTCACTTCGCGGCGCAGGCGGCCCGCCAGGCTGGCGAAGGCGCCGCGCGGCACCGAGGTCACGATGGTTGGTACGCGCGCCTCGTGCCAGCCGTAGCCGGAATTGAGGATGGTCACGCCGGCGTGCTGCAAGGCCTTGGCCACGGCCACCACGTCGTCCCAGGTGTTGCCGCCATCGACCAGGTCGAGCAGCGAGTGGCGGTACATGATGATGAAGTCATTGCCCACTTCCGCGCGGATGCGCTTGACGATTTCCACCGGCAGCCGCATGCGGTTCTCGATGCTGCCGCCCCAGCGGTCGGTGCGCAGGTTGGTGCGCGCGCACAGGAACTGGTTGAGCAGGTAGCCTTCGCTGCCCATCACTTCGATGCCGTCGTAGCCGGCGTCGCGCGCCAGCTTGGCGCAGCGGGCGTAGTCGCGGATGGTCGATTCGATGCCGGCCTCGGTCAGCGCGCGCGGCTTGAACGGCGAGATCGGCGACTTCTTCTCCGACGCCGACACCACGAACGGCTGGTAGCCGTAGCGGCCCGCGTGCAGGATCTGCATCAGGATCTTGCCGCCTTCTTCGTGCACCGCGCTGGTGACGCGGCGATGGTTGATCACATCGCCCTTGAAGTTGAGCGTGCCGCCGAACGGCAGCAGCCACCCGGAGCGGTTGGGTGAGATGCCGCCGGTGACGATCAACCCAACGCCGCCGCGCGCGCGTTCGCGGTAGAAGGCGGCCAGCTTGCCGTAGTTGTAGAAGCGGTCTTCAAGGCCGGTGTGCATGGAGCCCATGAGAACGCGGTTGCGCAGCGTCGTGAAGCCAAGATCGAGGGGGGCCAGCAGGTGTGGGTATGGTGAAGTTGTCATTATGGTTGTTAGAGTCAGACGTGATGATGGACGCATTAAAACGCAATTCTCTAGACCTGGGCTTCTAAAGTCCCGGCGGCCGCCCCTGAATTTGACCGTGGGTGCGGTAGCGCTCTTGTATTCTGCCACCCTTTCCCTTACGCTGGAAAGATGATGCGATTCCTTCTGTTTTTGATGCTAGGTGTAGCCGCCCCGGTGTTGGCGCAAGCACCTAGGCTTGAATTGCCCAAGCTGGAGGTGTCGGTCAATCGGGTCGAGTTAGATGCGCTGCATATGTATGAAGTGGACGCCACCGGCACGGTGGCGGCGCCACTGCCGAAGGTATGGCGCATCCTGACCGGCTACGAGCGCATGGCCGAATTCGTGCCCGATATGGAGTCGTGCAGGGTCCTGTCGCGCAATGGCAATGAAGTCATCATTGAACAATTCGGCGTGGCGCGCTTCCTGTTCGTGTCCAAATCCATCCACCTGATCGTGCGCGCGACCGAGCAGCCGATGTCGTCGATCGACATCTCGCTGATCTCCGGCGACATGAAGCACTACGAATCGCACTGGGAATTGATACCGGTGCCCGAAACCGGCGGCACCAAGGTGGTCTACAGCGGCAAGCTGATACCGAACTTCTACGTGCCCGGCATCCTCGGCGCGAAGATGATACGCGGCGATATCGAGCGCATGATGAGCGCCGTGCTGGCGCGTCTCGATCGCCGCGAAGACGCCAAGTAATTAAGCGACGAATTTAAGCCAGATACGTGTCGCGGTCGCGAAGCTCGGCGAAGTTTTCCAGGCTGCCGATCTTCACCAGCACCGGATTGAGGCTCAGCTTCGCCTGCATGGCGCGCCAGGCGAACTGCCATTCCTGTTCCGGCGCTTCGGCGGCGGTCTTGGTGAAGGCCGCGCCCAAGGCTGCGCGGGTGCCGTATTCGATGGCGCCGTCGATGCCGGCCCAGCTAGGCAAGGTGCGCTGCACCGCGCGGTGCAGGCGCTCGCCGAATTCCTCGGTGTTGTGGATGACCAGGCAGGTGTCCGACGAGAACAGCTCGAACAGCTTGCGGTCCCACGCCTGCGAGAAGCTCAGGGTCAGGCAGCTGTTGGCCGGGGTCAGGATAAACTGGCCCTGGGTCAGCGCCAGTTCCAGGTCTTCGCGCACGCCGTAGCGGTACAGGGTCGGAGGGCGTTTGTAATCGTGCATGTTGGTACTCTATTCTTTGCAAAGTTATTTGATCGTGCGGCGCACGTGGCGGTGCGAGCGCATCGCCGCCGAGGCGATGAAAATCTCGCGCAGCAGGTAGACGAAGCTGCCGATCAGGGCCAGCATCGCCACCACGAACATGCCGGCGATGTATTTATCCAGCGAGATGTTGGTGATATCGCCCAGGAACAGCATCGCAATCACCAGGCAAATCAGCAGCCCGCAGGCGGTCGACAGGGTGATCGAGGCGTTGATCAGGTGCGATCGCCGGTACAGCACATCGAGTTCGTTCAGATAAACGTCGCTGTAGCCGATATCGAGCCTGTCCTCCAGCACCCGCGAACGGTCGATGATGCGCGCCAGGCGGTTGGTCAGCACCATCAGGTTGGTGCATACGCCGGTCAGCAGGAACACCGGCGCGATCGCCAGCTGGATGATGTGGCCGATATCGCCGACTTGTATATTCATGGATGCGTTGTAGCTGGAATTATCGATAGTGTATCAGCCCGGACCGGGTATGCGCCGATTCCGGGCGGGGCTGGCCAAATCGTCAGGCAAATCCGCGGCTCCTCTTGAACTGCTCGGTGGCGCCCACCAGGGCCCGCGAAATGCCCTTTTCCATCGCGCCGTGACCGGCGTCCGGCACCATGTTGAGCAGCGATCCGGGCCAGGCCTGGTGCAAGCGCCAGGCCGATACCGGCGGGCAGATCACGTCGTAGCGGCCCTGCACGATCACCGCCGGCAGGTGGGCGATGCGCTCCATATTGCGCAGCAGCTGGTCCTCGCTGAAGAAGCCCAGGTTGACCATGTAGTGCGATTCCAGCCGGCCCACGCCCAGGTCCAGCGTGTCGGACGGCGGATCTTCGGCCTGCGGCATCAGGAACACACGCCGCCCTTCGAAGCGGCTCCAGGCGCGCACCGCCGGCCAGTGGATGGCCGGGTCGTCGCTCATGATGCGGTCGACATAGGCTTGCAGCAGGTTGCCGCGTTCCGCCGGCGGAATCGGCGCGACGAATTCGGCGTGCACCTCGGGATGGAACCACTGGGCGCCGTGCAGGAACCAGTCCACTTCCGCCTGCGTGCACAGGAAGATGCCGCGCAGGATGAAGCCCAGGCAGCGCTCGGGATGCGCCTGGCCGTAGGCCAGCGCCAGCGTCGAGCCCCAGGAACCACCGAACACCAGCCACTGCTCGATGCCGCACATGAGGCGCAGGCGTTCGATGTCGTCCACCAGCAGCTGGGTGGTGTTGTTGCGGCACTCGCCCAGCGGCAGCGACTTGCCGGCGCCGCGCTGGTCGAACAGGATCACGCGGTACTGGTCCGGATCGAAGAAGCGGCGGTGCTGCGGCGACAGGCCGGCGCCCGGCCCGCCATGCAGGAAGACCACCGGTATGCCCTGTGGATTGCCGACCTCCTCCCAGTAAATGGTGTGCAGGTCGTCGACCGCCAGCATGCCGTGGCGCGACGGCAGGACGGGCGGGAACAGGGGCGAAGTCGGGTCGAACATGGCTATCCTTTAGGCATCGATAGCAGATTGTACGAAAAAAAAGCCAGGATCGCGAACGATCCTGGCCCGAGGCTAGAACATGATGCCAATTAGGACATGTGCTGGCCGCCATTGATGGCGATATTGGCGCCGGTGACGAAAGCCGCTTCGTCCGACGACAGGTAGGCCACCAGGCCTGCCACTTCTTCCGGCTTGCCCAGACGGGCCATCGGAATTTGCGGAATGATTTTGGTGTCGAGCACTTCTTGCGGGATCTCCATCACCATTTTGGTGCCGATGTAGCCCGGCGAGATGGTGTTGACGGTCACGCCCTTGCGCGCCACTTCCAGCGCCAGCGCCTTGGTGAAGCCGTGCATGCCGGCCTTGGCGGCCGAATAGTTGGTCTGGCCGAACGCGCCTTTCTGGCCGTTGACCGACGAGATGTTGATGATGCGACCCCAGCCGCGTTCCACCATGCCATCGCACACCGGCTTGGTCATGTTGAACACGGAGTCCAGATTGGTGGCCATGACGGCGTCCCAATTCGGCTTGTCCATCTTCTTGAAGGTCATGTCGCGGGTGATGCCGGCGTTGTTCACCAGCACGTCGATCGGACCGATATCCTTTTGGATCGCGGCGACGCACGCCTGGGCCGAATCGTAATCGGCCACATCGCACGGGTATGCGCGGAAATTAAAGCCCTGATCGCGGGTAGTTGCGAGCCATTGCTCGACCTTCGGATTGCCAGGGGAATACGTGGTAACGACGCAATAGCCTAGTGCCGACAGTTTAAAACATACTGCCTCGCCCAGACCACCCATGCCACCGGTTACTAATGCAACTCTTGCCATTTTCGTCCCCTCTTAAATTGACACCAAAAATCATCTGACACCGCACCGGGACCAGCCCGGCGCGGCACTGCTGCTGCGGATGCTACTTATTTGCGCATTAAGCGCGTTCGATCGCCAGCGCCACGCCCATGCCGCCGCCGATGCACAGCGAAGCCAGGCCCTTCTTGGCGTCGCGACGCACCATTTCGTGGATCAGCGTGACCAGGATGCGGGCACCGGATGCACCGATCGGGTGACCGATGGCGATGGCGCCGCCGTTGACGTTGATCTTGCTGGTGTCCCAGCCCATTTCCTTGTTCACGGCCACGGCCTGGGCGGCGAAGGCTTCGTTAATTTCCATCAGGTCCAGGTCGTCCGGGGTCCAGCCGGCCTTTTTCAGGCACAGTTTGGTGGCCGAGACCGGGCCCATGCCCATGAAGGCAGGGTCCAGGCCGGACGAGGCGTAGGCCTTGACCTTGGCCAGCACCGGCAGGCCCAGTTCCTTGGCCTTGGTGGCGGACATCATGATCACGGCGGCGGCGCCGTCGTTCAGGCCGGAGGCGTTGCCGGCGGTGACGGAACCGTCCTTGGCGAAGGCGGGACGCAGGCCGGACAAGGCTTCGATGGTCGAACCCGGTTTGACGTATTCATCGCTGTCGAACACGATGCTGCCCTTTTTCTGAACGATTTCCAGCGGCAGGATCTCATCCTTGAACTTGCCGGCTTTTTGCGCGGCTTCGGCTTTCAGCTGCGAATTCAGCGCGAACTCGTCCTGCTCGGTGCGGGAAATCTCGTATTTCTTCGCAACGTTCTCGGCGGTGGTGCCCATGTGGTACTGGTTGTAGGCGTCCCACAGGCCGTCGACGATCATGGAATCGACCATCTTGAAGTCGCCCATGCGGAAGCCATCGCGCGAACCGTTCATCACGTGCGGCGAGGCGCTCATGTTTTCCTGGCCGCCGGCGATGATGATCTCGGCATCGCCGGCCTTGATCGCTTGCGCCGCCAGGTGGGTGGCTTTCAGGCCGCTGCCGCACACGTGGTTGATGGTGAAACCAGGTATGGTATTCGGCAGGCCTGCCTTGATGACCGCCTGGCGTGCCGGATTCTGGCCGACGCCGGCGGTCAGCACCTGGCCCAGGATGGCTTCGCTGATCAGGTTCGGATCGATACCGGTCTGGGCCAGCAGGCCCTTGATCACGTGTGCGCCCAATTCGGAAGCTGGCGTCTTGGCCAGGCTACCGCCGAATTTGCCGACACCAGTACGGCCAGCGGCCACGATAACTACATCATCCATTTGACTCTCCAATGCGCCGGCCAGGGCCGGCTTAGTTTAGCAACAACGCGAACTTCGATAATACGCTTCGAGCGACAGGGTCGTGCGGTGTTTCGATGGTGCGTCGCCGCGAGAACTTTCCCAAGGTTTGACAAGGTTTCTCTAGCAGCATCCGTGCCAACGACCAGCAGTCGTTGGGCACCCATCGTAAGCGTCGCACATGGTGGCAACTTTGACTTGCGTCAAAGGCGCCGCATTCATTTTGAAGAAACAATATCAGTCTGTCACGATAATAATTTGATACCGTCCAGCGTGCTGGCGCACTGTTCGCGTATCACGTTGACGAAGTCGAGCACGTAAGCCTTGTGCTTCTGCGCCTCCGGCACCGACACGAACAAATCGCTCCACAAGCCCTGCTCGCCGATCGGCTTGGCGATCACGTAGTCGTAATCGACGTAGTTCTTGATCGCCCAGTTCGGCAGCGCGGCGATGCCGCGGCGGCTGGCCACCAGTTGCAGCACCGCCACCGTCAGCTCGGCGGTGCGGCGTTCGAATTGGATATTGGCCGGTTGCAGCACTTCGCGAATCAGGTCGATGCGGCTTTCCGGCACCGGGTAGGTGATCAGCGTTTCGCCTTCAAAATCAGCCGCTTGCAGGCGGCGCTGGGCCGCCAGCCGGTGCTTCTGCGCCATCACCACCAGGATTTCAAAGCGGAACAGCGGGAAAGTGGCGAAGTCCGGGCCGTAGGGCGATCCGATCACCAGGTCGGCGGCGCCGCTGCGCAGCAGCTCGGCCGGCTCGCTGTGGAAGCCCGACACCAGGTCGATTTCCACTTCCGGCCAGCGTTTGCGGAATTCATCCATCACCGGCATCAGCCAGTCGAAGCAGGTATGGCACTCCAACACCACGCGCAACTGGCCGGTGTCGCCCTGGGTCAGGCGCGCCACTTCGCGCTCGGCCGACTCGATTTCCGGCAGCAGCAGATCGGCCAGCTTGAGCAGCCGGGCGCCAGTGGCGGTAAACCCGATCGGCACGGATTTTCGCTCAAAAAGCGGCCCACCGTAGCGATCTTCCAGCAACTTGATCTGATGCGACAGGGCAGACTGCGTCAAATTCAGCAGTTGCGCAGCACGAACCAGACTGCCGGCGGAACGGAGGGCACTCAGGGTGCGCAGGTGGCGTATCTCTAGCATGGTCTATTAAAATTTTTCATGTGAAGCAGCAAAATCTTTCGTTTTGATTATAGACCGGATTGCCGCACACTTTATATCACCAATATTAAATGCGGATGACATCAAAATGACAACATCGAATAAAGCCATACAAAGCCACGTTCCGGGCTTTCCACGCATCGGCGCGGCGCGCGAATTGAAGTTCGCGCTGGAGGCCAACTGGCGCGGCGAACTGCCGGACGCCGACCTGGAAAACGTCGGCCGCGAACTGCGCGCCCGCCACTGGGCCCTGCAGCAGCAGGCCGGGCTGGACTTCGTCACCGTCGGCGATTTCGCCTTCTACGACCAGGTCGCCAACCACATCCAGCTGCTGGGCTGCGAACCGTCCCGCTACGGCTTCAGCGCCGATCAGTCGCAATTGAGCCGCTATTTCGCCATGGCGCGCGGCAATGGCGCCAAGGTCGAGCCGGCCGCCTGCGGCCACGACCATGCGCACCACGACGGCCAGGCGCACGCCTCGGCCGCGCTGGAAATGACCAAATGGTTCGATACCAACTACCACTACCTGGTGCCGGAATTCACGCCGGAAACCGCCTTCTCGCTGGCCTGCGAGCGCCTGTTCGACGAAGTGAACGAAGCGCTGGCGCTGGGCCATGCGGTCAAGGCCGTGCTGCTGGGACCCTTGAGTTTCCTGTGGCTGGGCAAGGCCAAGGACGCCGGCTTCGATCGCCTCAGCCTGCTGGACCAGCTGCTGCCGGTCTACGGCCAGGTGCTGGACCGCCTGAAGGCGCAAGGCGTGCAGTGGGTGCAGGTCGACGAGCCCATCCTCGGCCTCGACCTGCCGGCGCCGTGGCGCAGCGCGTTTGAAAACAGCTATTGGCAGCTGAACCAGGTCGGCGTGCCGCTGCTGCTGGCCACCTATTTCTCGCCGCTGGAAGAAAACCTCAGCCTGGCCTGCCGCCTGCCGGTGGCCGGCCTGCACGTGGACGGCGTGCGCGCGCCGCAGGAACTGACCAGCATTGCCGACTGGCTGCCGGTGCACAAGGTGCTGTCGGTGGGCATCGTCGACGGCCGCAACATCTGGCGCACCGACCTCGACGCGGCGCTGGCCACCTTGGCGCCGATCGTGGAGAAGCGCGGCGGCAAGCTGTGGCTGTCGTCCTCGTGTTCGCTGTTGCACGTGCCGTTCACGCTGGCGGCGGAAACCGCGCTCGATCATGAAATCCGCTCATGGCTGGCCTTCGCCACCGAGAAGCTGGACGAGCTGTATGTGCTCAAGCAAGCGCTGCAGGGTGACGCCGGTGCCACTCCCAACACCGCCACCGCCGACGCGTTGGACGTCTCGCGCGCCGCCATCGCCAGCCGCCGCGCCAGCCCGCGCGTGCACCAGGACGCCGTGCGCGAACGCATCGCCGCGCTGCCCGCCGACGCCGACCAGCGCCGTTCGCAGTTCGTCCAGCGCCAGGCCGAGCAGCGCGCCCGCTTCAAGCTGCCGGCCTTCCCGACCACCACCATCGGCTCGTTCCCGCAGACGGCCAACATCCGCGCCGCCCGCGCCGGCTTCAAGCGCGGCGAACTGAGCGCCGCCAGCTACCACGCCAGGATGCGCGAAGAGATCGCCTACGCCGTGCGCCGCCAGGAAGATCTGGGGCTGGACGTGCTGGTCCACGGCGAAGCCGAACGCAACGACATGGTCGAATATTTCGGCGAACAGCTGCAAGGCTTCGTCTTCACGCAGCTGGGCTGGGTGCAATCGTATGGCTCGCGCTGCGTCAAGCCGCCCGTCATCTACGGCGACGTCAGCCGTCCGAAAGCGATGACGGTGGACTGGACCGTGCACGCGCAAAGCCTGACCGGCAAGCCGATGAAGGGCATGCTGACCGGCCCGATCACGATTTTGCAATGGTCCTTCGTGCGCGACGACCAGCCGCGCGCGCTCACCGCGCTGCAGATCGCGCTGGCGATCCGCGACGAGGTGGCCGACCTGGAGCAGGCCGGCATCGGCATCATCCAGATCGACGAGCCGGCCGTGCGCGAAGGCTTGCCGCTGCGCCGCAGCCGCTGGGACGCGTACCTGGACTGGGCCACGCGCGCCTTTCGCGTGTCGGCCAGCGCGGCGGCCGACGGCACGCAGATCCACACCCATATGTGCTACGCCGAGTTCAACGACATCCTGCCGCAGATCGCCGCCATGGACGCCGACGTCATCACCATCGAGACCAGCCGCTCGGACATGGAGCTGCTGAACGGCTTCGGCCAGTTCCGCTATCCGAACGAGATCGGCCCCGGCGTGTATGACATCCACTCGCCGCGCGTGCCGGGCCAGGCCGAGATGGTGCGCCTGTTGCAGAAGGCCAGCGCGGTGATCCCAGCGGCCCATCTGTGGGTCAATCCGGATTGCGGGCTGAAAACCCGTGGCTGGGCGGAAACCGAAACCGCGCTGCGCAACATGGTGGCCGCCGCCCGCCAGCTGCGCGCCGAGCACGCGATCTACTAAGCAATATCGTGGCGGCGGCCTGCCGGGCCGCCGCCATCCCGCATTTTTACTGGCCCAGTACGGTGCCAGCCCTCCCCATCCGTCGCTTTCCACAGTAAAATGCTCGTGCCTGCGCATGCGCGCGAGGTTAACCCTCTATTACTGTCGCCCATGTCCAAGAGCCTGTTTCAAAAGCCCATAGAAATTAAGATTTCCACCGTAGTCGCAGTCTCCGCCATCCTGTCCACGGCGGACCGCCTGGCCCTCGACGCCGCGCTGGCCGAAATGACCGGCGGCACCACCGACTTCTTCGAAGACGACCTGACCGTGATCGACGTCGCCGCGCTGCCGGCCGGCAGCGAGATCGACTGGGCCGGCATCATCGCCCTGCTGAAGAAATACCGCTTGAACCCGGTCGCCGTGCGCAACGCGCCGCCGGCCATGGCCGCCGAAATCGCCGCCCACGGCCTGAGCGTGGAAACCGCGACCAAGCCGCGCGAAGAGCAGGAGCCCGTAGCAGTGCCGGTCAAGGCCGCTCCCGCCGCTGCACCTGCGGCGCCCACCGCCGCAGCGGCCGAAGCCCAGCCCGGCAACGCCGGCGTGATGATCATCGACACCCCGGTGCGCGCCGGCCAGCGCATCTACGCGCGCGGCTGCGACCTGATCATCACCGCCGTGGTCAACAACGGCGCCGAGATCATCGCCGACGGCAGCATCCACGTGTACGCCACGCTGAACGGCCGCGCGCTGGCGGGCGCTTCCGGCAATGCCGAAGCCCGCATCTTTGCCATGAATATGTCGCCGGAGTTAGTCTCCATTGCCGGCGTTTACCGCACTTTTGAAGACGGCTTCCCGGCCGAATATGCACGTTCCCCTGCGCAAATTCGCTTGGTCGGCGACCGAATCGATATACTATCTGTCAATTCTGCAAACCGCGCTTGAGTAGCAACTCTCTGAAAAGGATTTTTTTGTGGCGAGAATTATTGTTGTAACGTCCGGTAAGGGCGGTGTCGGTAAGACGACTTCCAGCGCCAGCTTCTCCACCGGGCTGGCCATGCGCGGCCATAAAACCGCGGTGATCGACTTCGACGTCGGCCTGCGCAACCTCGACCTGATCATGGGCTGCGAACGCCGCGTGGTGTACGACCTGATCAATGTGATCAATAAAGAGGCATCGCTGACCCAGGCGCTGATCAAGGACAAGCACTGCGACAACCTGTTCATCCTGCCGGCGTCGCAGACGCGCGACAAGGATGCGCTGTCGGAAGATGGCGTGGAAGTCGTGCTGCACGAACTGATCAACATGGGCTTCGAGTTCATCATTTGCGATTCGCCGGCCGGCATCGAGCACGGCGCGCTGATGGCGCTGACCTTCGCCGACGAAGCCATCATCGTCACCAACCCGGAAGTGTCGTCGGTGCGCGATTCGGACCGCATCCTCGGCATCATCCAGGCCAAGTCGCGCCGCGCCCAGACCGGCGGCGAGCCCGTCAAAGAGCACCTGCTGATCACCCGCTACTCGCCGAAACGCGTGGAAGCGGACGAAATGCTGTCGTACGAAGATGTGCAGGAAATCCTGCGCATTCCACTGATCGGCATCATTCCGGAATCGGAATCGGTGCTGCACGCGTCGAACCAGGGTAACCCGGCGATTCACTTCAAGGGCACCGATGTCGCGGAAGCCTACGAAGATGTGGTGTCGCGCTTCCTCGGCCAGGAATTGCCGTTGCGCTTCACTAACTACGAGAAGCCCGGCCTGCTGCAGCGTATTTTCGGGAGCAAGTAATCATGGCCCTGCTTTCATTCCTGTTCCCGCAAAAACCCAAAACCGCCACCGCGGCCAAGGAGCGGTTGCAGATCATCATCGCGCGCGAGCGCAATGGCCGCAGCGGTCCGGACTTCCTGCCGGCGCTGCACAAGGAGCTGATCGAGGTGATTTCAAAGTACACCAAGGTCAACGCCGACGACATCAAGATCTCGCTGGACCGCCAGGGCAACCTGGAGGTGCTGGACGTGAACGTGGTGCTGCCGGACGCTTAGGCACACCGGCGCGCTACAGCGGCCGGGCGATCCCGGCCGTCACCAGTTCCTGCGCCACCTTGGCGCAGGCATCCACATGCTGGTAACCGATCTGGCTGAAGGCCACGAAGCCGATGCCGGCCGAGACCAGCTGTCCGGCCAGCGGCACCAGCTTGCCGGCTTGCCGCGCCACCGACTTCAGGCCGCTGCGCCGCAGCAGCTGCAACACCACTTCCCGCGTCACCAGTTTCCCCACCAGCATGCCGCCGACGCCGATCGCGGCCTCGTAGGCGATCAGCCGGAACTTCGGCTGCATGCGCTCGATCTGCTGCGCCGTCAGGCCGAACTCCTGGTTGATGTCGTCGATCAGCAGCGCGAACAGGCGCAGGTCGGACACCACGTCCAGCCCAGGGATCGGCACCGCCGCCACGCCGGCCGAGACCATCGCGCGCCGCCGCACCAGCCTGCGGCAACGCTCGCGCACGGCCGCGATATCGCGCTCAGTCCCCGGCACCAGCGTCCAATTTGTGTCTTTTTTCAGTCCCATGCGTGCTCCTCGCGGTCCACTGACTTTCTTTCCTTTTTTCAACTTCTTCATTGAATTCGGCGTTTTTCCAGTGTACCGTGTAATGGTTGTGCAGGTACGCACGGTGAATTATCGAGTTGTCGTCAAGGAAATATTAGTGCATTAAGAAAAATAATTAGCTATTTTGCTAACTATTTTTGTAAATCTCTGTTATATTTGTAGTGACTTCTCCTTAACATAATTTCCTACAGGCAGTAGTATGAGAATCGCCGTACTTGACAACGACCGCAGCCAAGCCGAACTGATTTGCCAGGTGCTGACCTCGGCAGGCCATGTCTGCCACAGCTTCCAGACCGCCAAGGACGTGCTGGCGCAATTGCGCAAGGACAGCTATGACATGCTGATCCTCGACTGGCAAGTAGTCGATCTCAGCGGGGCGGAAGTGCTGCGCCGCGCCCGCGAAAAACTGCCCGACAGCGCCCCGGTCTTGTTCCTGACCACCAGCTCGGGCGAGGACGACATCGTCGCCGGCCTGGCCGCCGGCGCCGACGATTACATGATCAAGCCGCTGCGCCGCAGCGAAATGGTGGCCCGGGTGCAAGCTTTGCTGCGCCGCGCCTACCCGGCGCAAAATGGCGCCGAACAATTACAATTCGGTCAGTATGTGTTCGAGACCCGTCCCGGCCGTTTGTTGATGGATGGCATCGTTTTGGACGTCACCCACAAAGAGTTCTACCTGGCACTGTTATTTTTCCGCAACATCGGCCGGCCGCTGTCGCGCGCCTACATCCACGAGGCGGTGTGGATACGCGAGACCGCCGTGCCGTCGCGCACCATGGACACCCACGTGTCCCGCGTCCGCAATAAATTGCAGTTAAAACCAGAAAACGGCTTCCGCCTGGTGCCGGTGTACAGCTACGGCTACCGCCTGGAAAAACTGGGCGCCTGATCGGACCTCTGATATGGCCGCTATGCTGCCTGGGATATAGGCAGCCACAGGCAACCTACGGGTACAACACGGTATAATGTCCGAACACTCAACGCACGGACCCGAAATGCAGCTGCTTGCCGTCGGCCTCAACCACAACACTGCCCCCGTCTCGCTGCGCGAGCAGCTGGCGTTCGCCCCTGAGCAACTGGGGCAGGCGGTGGTGGCGGCACGTTCCTGGTTCGAGCGCATCGACCATCGCGGCAGCGACGAGGCGGCCATCCTGTCGACCTGCAACCGCACCGAGCTGTACGCGGCCAGCCGGGTGCCCGATTCGCTCGACGCCGGCGCCCACTTCCTGGCCGATTTCCACAAGCTGAACTACGCCGAGCTGCGCCCGCACCTGTACCTGCTGCCGCAGCACGACGCCGTGCGCCACACCTTCCGCGTCGCCTCCGGGCTCGATTCGATGGTGCTGGGCGAGACGCAAATCCTCGGCCAGATCAAGGACGCGATCCGCACCGCCGACGAGGCGGGCGGCCTGGGCACCTATCTGCACCAGCTGTTCCAGCGTTCGTTCTCGGTCGCCAAGGAAGTGCGCAGCACCACCGAGATCGGCGCCCACAGCGTGTCGATGGCGGCCGCCGCCGTGCGGCTGTCGCAGCGCATCTTCGACAAGATCGCCGAGCAGAACGTGCTGTTCATCGGCGCCGGCGAGATGATCGAGCTGTGCGCCACCCACTTCGCGGCGCAGAATCCCAAGTCCATCACCATCGCCAACCGCACGCTGGACCGCGGCGAGATCCTGGCGCACCGCTTCGGCGGCCGCGCCATCCGCCTGGCCGAGCTGCAGGACAAGCTGCACCAGTACGACATCGTCATCTCCTGCACCGCCTCGTCGCTGCCGCTGATCGGCCTGGGCATGGTGGAGCGCGCGATCAAGGCGCGTCGCCACAAGCCGATGTTCATGGTCGACCTGGCCGTGCCGCGCGATATCGAGGCCGAGGTGGGCCGCCTGAACGACGTCTTCCTGTACACCGTGGACGACCTGGGCAAAGTGGTCCAGACCGGCATGGAAAACCGCCAGGCCGCCGTGGCCCAGGCCGAAGCGATCATCGAAACCCGCGTGCAATCGTTCATGCACTGGATCGACGACCGCGCCGTGGTGCCCATCATCCAGAGCCTGCAGGAAAACGGCGAAGCGCTGCGCCAGTTGGAACTGGAACGCGCCCGCAAGATGCTGGCCAGGGGCGAAGATATCGACGCCGTGCTGGAAGCCCTGTCCAAGGGCCTGACCGCGAAATTCATGCACGGACCGCAGC
Source organism: Duganella sp. GW821-FHT07G03 (assembly GCF_059418605.1). Classification (NCBI taxonomy): domain Bacteria; kingdom Pseudomonadati; phylum Pseudomonadota; class Betaproteobacteria; order Burkholderiales; family Oxalobacteraceae; genus Duganella; species Duganella sp. GW821-FHT07G03. The sequence continues at coordinate 238,317 of NZ_JBWKQE010000008.1, read as the reverse complement.
AGGCGCTGCACCGTGCGCAGGGCGAGGAACGCGCCCACCTGGCCGAGCTGCTGCCGCAGCTGTTCCGCGGCCGTCGTTAGCGCCACTGCCCGCCCCCGCGCCGCGCGCGCGCCACGCCGCCGCGCACTCCCCGCCGCCACCGCGGCATCTGCTCCAACTCCTTTACCGAATACGCTATGAAACCATCCATGCTGGGCAAGCTCGATCAATTGGCAAACCGCCTGGTCGAACTCGATGAATTGCTGATGACCGAAGGCGCGACCAGTAATATGGACGCCTACCGCAAGATGACCCGCGAGCACGCCGAACTGGGCCCGCTGGTGGTGCTGTACAAGTCCTACCAGGAAGCCGTGGGCGACCAGGCCGCCGCGCAGGAGATGCTGGCCGATCCGGAGATGAAGGACTTCGCGCAGGACGAGATCGAAGCGGCCAAGACCCGCCTGGCGGAACTGGAACTGGCGCTGCAGAAGATGCTGCTGCCGAAGGACGCCAACGACGAGCGCAACATCTTCCTGGAAATCCGCGCCGGCACCGGCGGCGACGAGTCGGCGCTGTTCGCCGGCGACCTGCTGCGCATGTACACCCGCTTCGCCGAGCGCAATCGCTGGCAGGTGGAAGTGGTGTCGGAATCGGCGTCGGACCTGGGCGGCTACCGCGAGGTGATCGTGCGCCTGATCGGCAACAGCGTCTACTCCAAGCTGAAGTTCGAATCCGGCGGCCACCGCGTGCAGCGCGTGCCGGCCACCGAAACCCAGGGCCGCATCCACACCTCCGCCTGCACGGTGGCGGTGATGCCGGAGGCGGACGAGGTGGAAGACGTCAACATCAACCCGGCCGACCTGCGCATCGACACCTACCGCGCTTCCGGCGCCGGCGGACAGCACATCAACAAGACCGATTCGGCCGTGCGCATCACCCACCTGCCGACCGGCATCGTGGTCGAGTGCCAGGACGACCGCTCGCAGCACAAGAACAAGGCGCAGGCGATGAAGGTGCTGGCCGCGCGCATCAAGGACGTGCAGCTGCGCGAGCAGCAGTCGAAGGAGGCTGCCACCCGCAAGAGCCTGATCGGCTCGGGCGACCGCAGCGAACGCATCCGCACCTACAACTACCCGCAGGGCCGCATGACGGACCACCGCATCAACCTGACCTTGTACAAGCTGGACTTCATCATGGACGGCGACCTGACGGAGCTGACCAACGCGCTGGCCGCCGAACACCAGGCCGAGCTGCTGGCGGCGCTGGGCGACTAAATCGAAGTTAACACCGGCCTAAGGCTGAAGCGACAACTTTGTGCGAGAATTGCCCGCTACTTCCATCGAATCGGATCACCCATGATACATACGCGCTCCCTGCTGCTGTCCATCGCCATCGCCTGCTTCGGCCTGATCGGCGTCGCCCTGTATTTGCAGATCGGCCTGGACATGCTGCCGTGTCCCCTGTGCGTGATCCAGCGCTACCTGTTCATCGCCATCGGCATCTGCTGCCTGGTCGGCGCCTACACCAAGCCCAAGCTGGGCGCCGGCCTGGGTCTCTTGGCCGCGCTGGGCGGCCTGCGCACCGCCGGCGAGCACCTGTATATCCTGGCCCATCCCGGCCTGTCGTGCGGCATCGACCCGGTCGAGACCTTCCTCAACAAGATCCCCACGGCGGCCTACCTGCCGGTGCTGTTCCACGCCGACGGCCTGTGCGAAGACGCGCTGGCGCCGTGGTTCGGCCTGTCGATACCGCAGTGGTCCTTCCTCGGCTTCGGCCTGTGCACGCTGGGCCTGGCCTGGCTGCTGATCCGCCGCGCGCGCTGATGATCTCGGACCTCGGCGCCATCACCGCGGGCGTCACCATCGGCGCGCTGCAAGTACAGTCCCTGCTGGACCCGCTGGACAACCGCGTGCTGCTGTGCCACGCGCTGGGCCTGTCACGCGTGAGCCTGATCACCCAGTCCGAACGCGCACTCGACGCCGAACAGGCCGCGCGTTTCGCCGCGCTGGTGCAGCGCCGCGTGGCCGGTGAACCGGTCGCCTACATCGTCGGCCAGCGCGAATTTTTCGGCCTGCCGTTTGAAGTCAACGGCGCTGTGCTGATCCCCCGTCCCGACACCGAGCTGCTGGTCGAACTGACCCTGGACCGCCTGCCGCCGCAAGGCCGCGTGCTGGACATGGGCACCGGCAGCGGCGCCATCGCCGTGGCGCTGGCCCACACCCGGCGCGACGCCGCCGTCACCGCGCTCGACGTCAGCCCGGAAGCGCTGGCCGTGGCGCGCCGCAACGCCGCCGCCAACAACGCCCACGTCAATTTCCTGCAAAGCGACTGGTACGCAGCGCTGCAAGGCCAGCCGCTGTTCGACGTCATCGCCTCCAACCCGCCCTACATCGCCAGCGGCGACCGCCATCTGTCCGAAGGCGACCTGCGCTACGAACCGTCCGGCGCGCTGACCGACCACGCGGACGGCCTGTCGGCGCTGCGCATCATCGTCGCCGGGGCCGCCGCCCATCTGAAGCCGCAAGGCTGGCTGCTGATGGAACACGGCTACGACCAGGCCGCCGCCGTGCGCCAGTTGTTGACCGAGCAAGCTTACAGCGAGGTGCAAAGCTGGACCGACCTGGCCGGCATCGAGCGCGTCACCGGTGCGCGGACGCACTGACAGCGCCATCCATACGCAATATTCTGGCTTTCAGCCACGTCTCCAAGTATTTGATAAACTAGCAAGCGATCTTCGGCGCCATCGGGACTTTGGGGCGGCGCCGACGCGATTGCCGGTTTTCGGTTAATCTCGCACCTCACGCTTTGATGCAACACTTGATGCACTACGAAAGGAAGATCCAATTGTCCAATCTATTGACTCGCCGCCTGGCCTTGCTGGCCCAGCCAGAGCACCGTCCGGTGCTGGGTGGCTTGCGTGGCATCGAACGCGAAACCCTGCGGGTGGACGCGCGTGGCCACCTGGCGGCGACGCCGCATCCGGTGGCCATGGGCTCGGCCCTGACGCACCCGCAAATCACCACCGACTACGCCGAAACGCTGCTGGAGTTCATCACCCCGGCCGAGGCGGACATCGCCACCACCCTCGCCAAGCTCGACGACATCCACCGCTACGCCTACACCAAGCTGGGCGACGAACTGCTGTGGAGCCAGTCCATGCCCTGCCAGCTGCCGGGCGAGGAAGACATCGAGATCGCCTGGTACGGCACCTCCAATATGGGCAGGCTCAAGCATGTCTACCGGCGCGGCCTGGCGCTGCGCTACGGCAAGGCCATGCAATGCATCGCCGGCATCCACTACAACTACTCGCTGGACGAACGCCTGTGGCGCGTGCTGGCCGAGCATGAGGGCAACGACAAGCGTCTGTCGCCGAAGTCCTTCCAGTCCGAAGCCTACCTGGCGACGATCCGCAACTTCCGCCGCTACAGCTGGCTGCTGATGTATCTGTTCGGCGCCTCGCCGGTGCTGTCGACCGGCTTCCTGCGCGGCCGTCCGCACAAGCTCGAAACGCTGTCCGACGACACGCTCTACCTGCCCTACGCCACCAGCCTGCGCATGAGCGACCTGGGTTACCAGAACGACGCGCAATCGGGACTGAGCCCGCATGAAAACTGCCTGGACAGCTACGTCGCCGCCCTGACCAAGGCCGTCAACCAGCCCTACGAACCGTATGCGGCGCTGGGCACCAAGCGCGATGGTGCATGGATACAGCTGAGCACCAACGTGCTGCAGATCGAGAACGAGTACTACTCCACCATCCGTCCCAAGCGCGTGATCCAGACCGGCGAACGGCCGATCCAGGCGCTGTGCGCGCGCGGCGTGCAGTACATCGAAGTGCGCTGCATGGACGTCGACCCGTTCGAACCGGTCGGCATCAGCGTGCAGACCGGCCGCTTCCTCGACGCCTTCCTGCTGTTCTGCGCACTGGAGGAAAGCCCGGCCATCGCGCCGGAAGAAGGCCTGCGCCACACCGAGAACTTCGCCCGCACCGTCAAGGAAGGCCGCCGTCCGGGCCTGACGCTCAACAGCGACAACGGCGAAATCAGCCTGCAAGCCTGGGGCCAGCAACTGCTGGAGCGCATCCGCCCGGTGGCGGCCCTGCTCGACGCCCAGCGCGGCGGCACCGTCCACGCCGACGCCATGGCGCAGCAGGCGGCCAAGCTGCTGGACGCCGACCTGACACCGTCGGCCAAGGTGCTGGCGGCCTTGCGCGCCAACGGCAAATCGTTCGCCGCCTTCGGCCTGGAACAAAGCAAGCGGCATGCGGCCTACTTCCGCAGCCATGCGCCGGACGCCGAACAAGCCGCCTACTTCGACGGCCTGGCCGCCGTCTCGCTGGCCGAGCAGGCGGAGATGGAAGCTGCGCCGCAATCGAGCTTCGACGATTACGTCGCCGCCTACCGCGCCAGCAACCTGTGCCACTCCAGCATGGACTGCGACTAAACAGGGGCCTCCTTGCTCACCTTCTACAACGAACTGCACGCGCAGCATCGCGGCCGCTACGAGATCTTCCGCGGCGAGATGGTGCCGTGCTTCGAAAAGCCGGAGCGGGTCGATTCCGTGCTGGCGGAGCTGGGACGGCGCGGCCTGGGCAAGATCGTCACGCCGCACGGCGTGCCGCTGATGTCGCTGGAGCGCATCCACACGCCGCGCTACCTGCACTTCCTGCGCGGCGCCTGGAACGAATGGCTGGCGCTCGATCCGGCCAACGCCGGCAAGGACGCCTTCCCCGCCGTCTGGCCGATACGCTCGCTGCGCGACGACATCGAGCCGGACAACTTCTGCGCCAAGCTGGGACTGTATTCGATGGACAGCGGCACGCCGCTGACGGCCGGCACCTGGACCGCCGCCAAGACCGGCGCCGACTGCGCGGTCAACGCCGCGCACGCGCTGCGGCTGGGCGAGCGCGGCGCCTTCGTGTTGAGCCGTCCGCCGGGCCACCACGCGGGCGCGGATTTCTTCGGCGGCTACTGCTTCCTCAACAACGCCGCGCTGGCCGCGCAGCACATGCTCGACGACGGCGCCCGCAAGGTCGCCATCATCGACATCGACTACCACCACGGCAACGGCACGCAGAGCATTTTCTACAACCGCGACGACGTGCTGTTCATCTCCATCCACGCCGATCCGCGCAACGAATATCCGTTCTACCTGGGCCACGCCGACGAGCGCGGCGAAGGCGCGGGGCTGGGCTACAACATGAACCTGCCGCTGGCGGCGGGCAGTTCGCCGCAGGCCTGGTTCGCGGCGCTGGAGACGGCCTGCATCCGCCTGGGCAGCTTCGCGCCGGACGCGCTGGTGGTGTCGCTAGGCGTCGATACCTTCGTCGGCGATCCGCTGTCGCGCTTCGCGCTGCAAAGCGCCGACTACCTGAAGATCGGCGAGCGCCTGGCCTGGCTGAACGTGCCCACAGCCTTCATCTTCGAAGGCGGCTACGCGGTCAAGGAGCTCGGCACCAACGTCGTCAACGTCCTCGAAGGTTACGAGACGGCGCTCTGACAACCCCATGAATAAACCTCTGCCCTGGGCCGACGACACGCCGCAATTGACCATGTGGTGCGCCGTGCTGTTTTGCTGTTTCAGCGCCCTGCTGGCGGCGGTGTATCTGCTGCCGCCGCTCGCCAGCCTGCTGTGCGTGGTGCCGCTGGCCTCCTACCTGATGCTGGGCCGTCACATGGGCATGGTGTACAGCATCGGCTGGTCGGTGCTGGGCCTGGCCGTGCTGGTGCTGCGGCCGGGCAGCTCCAGCGAGGCGCTGCTGGGCACCGCCGCCGCCGTGCTGGGCGTGGGCCTGCTGGCGCACTGGTTCGAAGCGCGGCGCGCGGCGCTGGCGGCGGTCTTGCGCCGCACCGCCTCGCTCGATCCGCTGACCGGCCTGCACAACCATCTGTACCTGGAATCGATATTCAGCCAGCTCACGCGCAGCCAGCGCGGCAAGCCGCAATCGGTGACGATGCTGCTGGTGGCGCTGGCGCCCGGCGCCGACGACGTCCGGTTGATCGAAGCCGCGCGCCTGATCGAGGAAGTGTGCCGCGCCAGCGACTGGGCTTTCCGCTTCGGCGACGACAGGTACTGCGTGCTGGTGCCGTGGGTGTCGCAGGTGCAGGGCCAGCAGATCGCCGACCGCCTGCTGGCGCGCCTCAACGCGGAAGCGCAAACGTCCGCCAGGCTGGGCCTGGCCCGCTGGCCGGAAGACGCGCAAACGCTGGCGCAACTTCACCAGATCACCGCGCGCAGCCTGAAGGCGGAATACCCGCCTAACGCGGGAACGGCCCCCAGGTCGGCTGCCTGACGTCGCCGTCCTGAATTGTTTTTCCAATGATAAATTATCGGTGTAGTATCCAACTTTGCTTTCCTTCATCCGATAGGTGATAGAAATGGACAATTTCCCAGGCAAACAGGCGCACATCGACCGCTGGCAGAAGGACCGCCAGAAGGCTTTCAAAATAATACCCGAGGATGGCAAGTCATTCCGCTACCTGGGCAAGGAATTCCACGTCTTCCCCAATACCTTCTGGCCCTACACGGATAGCCAGCCGCTGGTCAGCAGCCTGCGCGTCAAGCCGGGGGACAGCGTGCTCGATGTCGGCACCGGCTCCGGCGTCATCGCGGTATTCGCCTGCTATGGCGGCGCCGCCCGCGTGCTGGCCGTCGACATCAATCCCGCCGCGCTGAAGAGCGCCCAACACAACGCCACCGAACACGGCTTCGGCGAAACGATGGAAGTGCGGTATTCCTGCCTGTTCGACGGCATCGGCAACGAGCAGTTCGACGTCATCACCGCCAACCTCCCTTTCCGCAACAAGGAGGCGCCCGACGTCGTCGCGCGTTCACAATGGGATACTGACTTCAAAACCAATACCCAGTTCTTCCAACAGGTCGGCAACTATCTGAAACCGGATGGGCGCATCTATTTCGCGCATTCCAATTTCGGCGCGGTCAAGGAAGTGCGCAAGCTGGCCAAGGAGAACGGCTACAGCATGCGCATGGTGGCCCGCGCGCGCGCCGACGAAACCAAGGAGTTCTACGCGTTTCTCATCAAGCGATTGCCTCAACCCGCAAGCGTATGAACGATGTGCTCGATACCGTCGCCAGCCTGCGCGCGGTCGCGCACGCGCCGTGGCGTCCGCTGGTGCGGCGTGTGGCGGTGATACTGAGCAGCTCGCGCTCAGGCTCCAGCCTGATCAAGCACGTGCTGGCGGACCATCCCGACATCGCCTCGCTCGATGGCGAAATGGAGCCGTACCTGGCGCTCACCCGCAACGGCTTCGGCATCCGCTCCGACAGCGATGCCGTCGGCGCCTTGGCGCAGCCGGACAAATTGGCCGACAACATCTTCGCCGAACTCAGCGTGCCCAGCACTATCCTGCCGCCGTTGGACCAGTTAAAAGACCGCTGGCGGCGGCGCCTGCTGTTGCAGTTCCCGCTGCTGTTCATCGACCCGGCGCAACTGCGGCAGCTCAACGATGCGCTGGACACAGCCCTGCAATCGCTCAAGCGGCAGGCGGATAGCGCGCTGCAACACCAGATCCTGTCGTCGGTGTTTCGCGACCAGCCATGGCGCATGAATTTTTATGATGGACAGCCGTCATCGTCGCTGCGCGATTTCGGCCTGGGACCCAGCGGCTACTACAACGAGCAGTTGAAGATTGAAGAACCGCCCTTCGTACTGCCGCGCAGCTACCGCCGCCAGTTCACCATCGACGACGCCGCCAACAAGATCCTGCTGTTCAAATCGCCGAGCGACGCCTACCGGATCGGCATGCATGAACAGCTGTTCCCGCAGGCCGAGATCCAATACATCCACCTCAGCCGGGGCTATGCGCAATCGGTCAATGGCTTGATGGATGGTTGGCTGTCGCCCAAGGGTTTCTTCGCGCATGACATGGCGCGCGCCGGCGCGGCGCTGCGGATAGGCGGCTACTCCGACGCCACGCCGTTCGGCCGGCGCTGGTGGAAGTTCGACCTGCCGCCCAACTGGCGCGAATTCATACAATCCGACCTGGGCGATGTCTGCCTGAACCAATGGCTGGCATCGAATGAAGCGATCCTTGCCAGCGGTGTGCCGGCGCTGCGCGTGGCGTTCGAGGCCTTCATGGACCATCCGGCGGCGCAGTTGCAGCGCATCGGCGACTGGCTTGGCCTGTCCAATCTGTCGCTGCCCGCGCAGCTACCCGTCACGATGGCCACCGAGGCCCCCGGCGCGCTGCGCTGGCGCAAGCGCGAACAGGCTTTGCTGGACATGGGCCGGCGCCCGCCCGTGCGGGCGCTGATGGAGCAGCTGGGCTACACGATGAATCCGGAGTCATGGGCATGAACAATCACTTGCTGCTGCCCTTCCTGATCGGGCAACGCCGCGATGGCCTGCGCCGCGTCACCGACCTGGACCGGCATGAGTGGGACGTGGTCGACGTCGCCGAATTTACCGAGACCACGCTGAGCGATCCCAACGAGAAGTTGCGCAGGATGGGCAGGATTTACGCCGGGATGGCGGAGCGCGTCCACCGGATCGTCGACGCCGGCCAGGTCCCGGTCAGCATCGCCGGCGACTGCATGTCCACGCTCGGCATGCTGGGCGGCCTGCAACGCAGCGGACGCCCACCGGACCGCATCCTGTGGCTCGACGCCCATGGCGATTTCCACACCTGGGAAACCACGCAGACCAAATACCTCGGCGGCATGCCGCTGGCGATATTGGTGGGCCGTGGCGACCGCCGCAAGCAAAGCCGCGACACCATCGGTACGATGCTGTCGACCATCGGCGTCACGCCCTTCCCGGAACAGCAGGTCATCCTGTCCGATGCGCGCGACCTCGATCCGGGTGAGCTGGAAGCGGTGCGAAGCTCCGGCATCACCTGCTGCAGCATCGCGCAGATCGGCGAGCATCTGAAGCCGGGCGAGCGCCTCTACCTGCATTTCGACAGCGACGTGATGGACGCGGAGGCGGACATACCGGCACTGAAATACCACGTCAAATCGGGGCCGAGCTACGCCGACATGGCGGCCCTGTTCCGCTCGCTGCGCGGGCCAGACATCGTCGCGGTATCGGTGTCGGCCTGGCATGAGGAAAAGGATCTGGACAACGCGGCCGCGCGGGCCTGTCTGGCGCTGTTGGGCGAGTTGGAGATGGCAAGCAGCTAGAGTTCCTGGTCGCCGGCGATATGTACCGCAAATGGATCGCCTGTGGCGATGCTCTACCTCCAGGCAAAAATATTTTCATAAATAGCTTGCTATTAAATAGTACGCGATCTATAGTGTGGTCATGGGCGCTGCAAACAGCGCCGGATAGTAGAAGTAAGTAGCTAGCGATTAGATAGTTAATTAAGCATTCTCACTCACCACTCACGCAAAGGAATATCATCATGTCGATCCAACAAGTTCTGTACCGCGCAAACGCAAAAGCAACCGGTGGCCGCGAAGGCCGTGCCGTTTCCTCCGACGGCGTGCTGGACGCGAAACTGACCACCCCGAAAGAACTGGGCGGCGCCGGCGCCGTCGGCACCAATCCTGAGCAGCTGTTCGCTGCCGGCTACTCGGCTTGCTTCATCGGCGCGATGAAATTCGTCGGCGGCCGCGACAAGATCGCCGTCCCGGCGGACGTGTCGGTGGAAGGCATCGTCGGCATCGGCGCCATCCCTACCGGTTTCGGCATCGAAGTCGAACTGAAAATCTCGCTGCCAGGCCTGGACCGCGCAGAAGCCGAGAAACTGGTCGCCGCCGCCCACATCGTGTGCCCATACTCGAACGCCACCCGCGGCAACATCGACGTGACGCTGACCATCGTTTAATCGATACGGTCCCCGCTTGAAAGGCCGGCCCCTCATCCGAGGCGCCGGCCTTTTTTCACATACAATCGTTGTTTTAAACCGCAACGGGATATGCAATGATTGAGTGGCAATGGCTGGCCTTTGACGACATCCCCCGCCTGGACTGGCATGAAGTGCTGCTGCAACGCCAGCAGGTGTTCATCCTGGAGCAGGCCTGTTTGTACCCGGACATTGACGGCTGCGATCCGCAGTGCCACCACCTGATGGCCTGGCGCGAGATCGACGGCAAGCGCACGCTGGTCGCGTATCTGCGCTGCGTGCCGCCCGGCGTGAAGTACGACGAAATGTCGCTGGGCCGCGTGCTGACCACGCAGGCTGCGCGCGGCAGCGGCATCGGCCGCGAGCTGCTGGCCCAGGCGATCCCGCTGGCCGAGGCGCTGCATCCCGGCCACGGCTTCCGCATCGGCGCGCAGGCGCACCTGGAAAAATTCTACAGCGGCTACGGCTTCAGGACGGTGACCGAGCCGTACGACGAAGACGGCATCCTGCACATCGACATGGTGCGCTAAGACCTGTGCGTTAAAAAGTGAGCGTGAAGCGCGCGCCGGCGCTGACCGAGCGCGCGTAGCGCACCGTGCCGCCGTTGGCGTGCACCAGGTGCCGCACCATCGCCAGGCCGATGCCCCGGCCCTGTTTCTTGGTCGAGAAGAACGGCGTGAAGATGTGCGCGGCCAGCGCTTCCGGCACGCCGGGGCCGTTGTCCAGCACCTCGATGCGCAGGCGGCCGCCCCGGCTGAAGCGCGCGCGCACCTGCGCCTCCGGCGACTTGCCGGTGATGGCTTCCGACGCGTTCTTCAGCAAGTTGATGAGCGCCTGTTCCAGCTGGCCGGGATCGATCATCACCGCCAGCGACGCCGGCTCCACCGAGAACGCTACCTTTCCGCCCAGGGCCTGCCACTGCGGCGCTATCAGCATCGACAGGCGTTCGAACAAGTCCTCCAGCAGCACGCGCTGCGGCTGCGCCTGCGGCACGGTCGACAGGCTGCGGTAGCTGCCGACAAAATCGACCAGGCTGGCGGCGCGGCGCGAGATGGCGTCCAGCGCGGTGCCCAGGTCGGCGTGGATATCAGCCGGCAGACCGGCCGCCGCTTCGTCCAGCAGGCCGCAGGCGGTGCGCGACAGGGACGCCACCGGGGTCAGCGAGTTCATGATCTCGTGGGTCAGCACCTGCACCAGTTCACGCCAGGCGTTGAGGGCTTCGGCTTCCAGTTCGCTCTCCACCGGCATCAGCGCGGCCAGGCGCTGGGCCGCACCCTGCATCGTCAGCGCGGCGACGGCGACCAGCGCGCGCTCCACGCCACGTTCGGTGTCAAAGCTGATCAGCTGCCGCTGGCCGGCGGTCTGCGCGGCCAGCAGCTGGTGCAGATCGTGCGGCGCGCTGGCGCGGCCGGGTGCGAGCAGGCGGCGCGCACTGGCGTTCAATGGCGCCACCGCGCCGGCACCGGCCGCGTTCTGGATGCTGAACAGCGCGATGGGCGCGTGTTCGAGCCGGGCTTCCAGCGCGTGGATGGTGTCGGCCAGTTCGCGGCCCGCGGGTGCGCCGTGATGCAGCGCGCTGTTGTGCGCCTCCATGCGCGGGGTGCGGGGCGCCAGGCGGCGCAGGCATTGCCACAGCGCGGCGGCAGGCAGCAGCGCGGCCAGGCCGCACAGCACGATGCGGCGCGGCTCCGGCGTGGCGGACATGACGTCGGCCACGGCGGTCAGCGCCATCAAGCCGGCGACGCTGGCGGCAGCGCCCAGTTTGAGGAAGCGCTCAGATGCCATGCTTGCCCAGCTTGCGGTACAGCGCGGCGCGGCTGACGCCCAGCGATTTCGCGGCGTGGCTGATATTGCCGTTGAACTGGGCCAGCGCCGAGGCGATGGCTTCGCGTTCCAGCGTGTCGAGCGTCATGTCATTGCTGATGGCGCCCCGCGCCGGCAACGCCGTCGCCAACGAAGCGGTGAAATCGTCGCCATCGTCCAGTGCCGCAGCGCCGAGGCCGAAATCACCCAGCGATAATTCAGCGCCCTGCCCCAGGATCACGGCGCGTTCGCAGGCGTGGCGCAGCGCCCGCACATTGCCCGGCCAATCGTGGCGCAGCAGGCCGTCCATCGCCGCCGCGTTCACGTTGCGGACCGGCCGGTCGTACTGCAAAGCGTACAGGTTCAGATAGTGCGCCAACAGCAGCGAAATGTCCTCGCGCCGTTCGCGCAGCGGCGGCACGCGGATCACGATGGTGTTCAGGCGGAACAGCAAGTCCGGCCGGAACACCGAGGGATCGAACAGCCGCGCCTCGTCCAGGTTGGTGGCGCTGATGATGCGCACGTCGATGGCTTCCGGCTTATCGGCGCCGATCGGCGTCACCTCGCGCCGTTCCAGCGCGGTCAACAGCTTGGCCTGCGCCGCCAGCGGCATGTTGCCGATTTCGTCCAAGAACAGCGAGCCGCCGCGCGCGGCCTGGAAGCGCCCCGCCCGATCAGCCTTGGCGTCCGTGAACGAACCTTTGCGATGGCCGAACAACTCGCTCTCGAACGTCGATTCCGGCAGCGCGCCCATGTCCACCGCCAGCAAGGTGCCGGCCGCGCGGCGCGACAGCGCATGGATGGCGCGCGCCACCAGCTCCTTGCCGACGCCGTTCTCGCCCAGCACCATCACGTTCGCCTCGGTCGGCGCCACGCTGGCGATCAAGGCCTTCAACTCGCGCATCGCCGCGGATTCGCCCATCAGGTCCGGCGTCGACGCGGTCGGCCCGCGCATGGCGGCGCGGCGGGCCAGCGCCTGGTCGATGGCGGCCACCAGCCGTGCGTTGTCCCACGGCTTGGTGATGAAATCGCCGGCGCCGCGCTTCAGCGCTTCCACCGCCAGCGGCACGTCGGCGTAGGCGGTCATCGCGATCACCGTCGGCGGCTGCGCCTGTGAGCGCAGCAGATCGAGCAGCGCCAGGCCTTCACCGCCGTCGATGAAGCCGGGCGTGAAATTCAGGTCCAGCAGCACCACATCCGGCACACCTTGCGCCAGCAAGGCCGGCAAGCCCGCCGGATCGCACAGCGTGGCGACCTTGCCATAGCGCCGCCGCAGCAGCAACTGCGCGGCAGTGGCGACATCGGCGTCATCATCGAGTATCAGTACGTAGGCGTTCATGCAGGCATTCTAGCAGCCGCCAACGGGCGCCGGACGCGGCTTCCGGCCACAGGGCTTGGGCGCGCGCCGCAAGTGTTCAGTTTCGAACAGTGCCCGCTGTTCATAAGCGGACAGCGAACGGCCAATCCGGGCCAAACAGACCCTCAATATGGACTTTTTGGTCATGGCACAGGGTTTGCTGTATGGCCTACATGCACATCAAAAAAAATATCGGCCCCTCACCCTCGCACCTGCCCTCCAGCGGCGCGGCGATGGACGTCGTGGTGCCCCGCAAGCGCGGCAAGGCCATCGCCATCGGGTTGGCGGCCACGCTGGCTGTGGCGGCCGCCGTCTACGCGCTGTGGTCATGGATGCCGCGCGGCCTGCAGATCGACGGCGCCGACCTGCGCATCGGCCAGGCGGCGCGCGGCATCTTCGTCGACGAAATCGTCGTGCGCGCCAATGCTGAACCGCTCAATTCCGTGATACTCGACTCGGTCGAATCGGGCCGCGTCGAAGAAGTCTTCGCCATCGACGGCACGCTGGTGAAGAAAGGCCAGCTGCTGTTCCGCATCTCCAACCCGCAGCGCAACCTGGAACTGCTGGCGCGCCAGTCGGAACACGCGGTCAGCATCTTCAACCTGTCCAACCTGCGCGTGGCGCAGGAGGCCAGCGCCAGCGACCACCAGCGGCGGCGCGAAGACCTCCAGTTCGCGCTGGAGCAGGTCCGCAAGCAGCACGAACGCAATGTGAGGCTGGCGGCGCAGGGCTATATCTCCGCCGTCGCGCTGGAGGAATCGGCCGACAAGCTGCAGCAGCAGAGACGCCTGCTGGCGCAGGAAGAACGCGCCTCCGCCACCGAGCAAGGCGTGCGCCGCGATGCCGCAACGCAGCTGGAAACGGCGATCGGCGGCCTGAACTCCGGCCTGAAGCTGGTCTCCGCCACGGTCGATGCGCTGGCCGTGCGGGCGCCGGTCGACGGCCGGCTGACCAACTTCCGCCTGCAGGTGGGCGAATCGATCAGCACTGGCAAGAACATCGGCCGCATCGACGATCCGGCGCGCTTCAAGCTCTCCGCCAGCGTCGACGAGTATTACCTGAACCGCATGGCGGTCGGCCGCCACGGCAGCGTCAAACAGGACGAGCGCAATTTCGCGGTCGATATCCGCGCCATCTACCCGCAGATCAAGGAAGGCCGCTTCATGGTGGAACTGGTGTTCACCGGCGGCCAGCCGCCGGTGCTCAATCCCGGCCAGAGCCTGGACGCGCGCATCACGCTGGGCGAGCCGGCCAAGGCCCTGCTGCTGCCGAACGGCGCCTTCATCAACGACAGCGGCGGCGCCTGGGTCTATGTGCTGGACGCCGGCGGACGCACGGCGCAGCGGCGCGCGGTGCGCGTCGGCCGCCGCAACAACAGCCAGCTCGAAGTGCTTGAAGGCCTGGCCGCTGGCGACAAGGTGATCCTGTCGAGCTACGCGGCCTACGGAAATTCACCACGGCTGCAAATAACGCAGTAAATTCCCATCACTATCACTAAAGGCAAACCCCATGCTCAAACTCGTCGGCATCAGCAAAATCCACCAGGCAGGAGAAATCCAGACCACCGCGCTGGATCGCATCGACCTGGAAATCGAAGCGGGCGAATACGTCGCCATCACCGGGCCGTCCGGCTGCGGCAAGTCGACCATGCTCGGCATACTGGGCCTGCTGGACGTGCCTAACCACGGCGAATACTGGTTCGAAGGCCAGAACGTTGCCGGCTGGAGCGAATCGAAACTGAACCAGCTGCGGCGCGGCCGCATCGGCTTCATCTTCCAGAGCTTCAACCTGATCGAAGAGCTGACCGTGTTCGAGAACGTCGAACTGGCGCTGGAATACAACGGCACGCCGGCGCGCGAACGGCGCGAGCGTGTGACGGCCATGCTCAACAAACTGGGCGTGGGCCACCGCGCCTCGCACCGCCCTTCGCAACTGTCGGGCGGCCAGCAGCAGCGGGTGGCGATCGCGCGCGCGCTGGTGGCCGGCCCCGCCGTCCTGCTGGCCGATGAACCGACCGGCAACCTGGACACCGCGCACGGCGATGAAGTCATGCGCCTGCTGCGCGAGATTAACGCCGAAGGCACCACCGTGGTGATGGTCACGCACTCGCCGGACCACGCCGCGCAGGCTTCGCGCACACTGAATCTGCTCGACGGCCGCATCATGGTCGACGTTCTGCAAGCCGCTTAAAGCGTCAGGATCATTTTCATGAACCTGCGCGACTTTCGCATAGGCTGGCGCCTGCTGTTGCAGCAGCCGGCTTACTCCGCCGTGGTCATCGGCGGCCTGGCCATCGGCTTTGCCGCCTGCTTCCTGCTGTTCGGCTTTGTCGAATTCTGCCTGAACTTCAACAGCGCCATACCCGACAACGATCGCGTGCTCGTGGTCAAGCAGCGCATCAACGTCTTCCCGCGCCCGGAATGGCAAGCCTGGGCCTTTCTGCCCTTGCGCGATGTGGCCCTGGCCAGCGGCATGGTGTCGCAAGCCAGCGTCGCCAAGCCCATCGAATCGCCGTTGCGCGCCGGTAGCGATTTGCACACGCTGAACCTGCTGGCGGTCGATCCCGATTTCCGCACCATGTTCGGCATCGTCGCGCTGCAGGGCGACCTGGGCGCCGCGCTGGCGCAGCCCGATGGCCTGGCGTTGACGCGGACCGGCGCACAGAAACTGTTCGGCGCCAATCCGGCGATCGGGCAAACCGTCCGCGTCGACGGCACGGTATTGCAGGTACGGGCGCTGATGCCCGATCCGCCGGCCAACAGCAGCCAGCAGTACGAGGCATTGGTCGGCACCGGCAGCAGCGCCTGGCCGGAGCGCGAAACCGCGATCAGCGAATGGGGGCGCGGCATCGTCTACATGAAACTCAAAACCGGCGCCTCGATGCCGGCTTTGACGGCGCTGCTGCAGGAGGCCAGCGAGAAAGCGCCGGCCAATCAGAGGGTGAAAAACAGCTCGTTGGGCAAAGGCCTGAACGGCCGCAACGTCGCCGATATCAGCCTGCTGCCTTTGCACGACGCCTACTTCGACGAAGGCCTGGCCAACAGCCGCGCGGGCGAGCAGTACGGGCAGCGCAGCAGCGTCTTCGGGCTTGCGGCGGCGGGTTTGCTGATCCTGCTACTGGCGGCGATCAACTACATCAACCTGGCGACGGTGCGCACCCTGCGCCGCCAGCGCGAGATCGGCATCCGCAAGCTGCTGGGCGCCAGCTCGGCGCGGGTGGTGCGCCAGTTCCTCAGCGAGGCGGCGCTGACATCCGTGCTGGCGACCATCGCCGGCCTGGTGCTGGCGTGGCTGCTGCTGCCGACCTTCGCGGAGCTGGTGAATCGTCCGCTGGCCGGCATGTTCACGCCCACGCGCTGCGTGATCGCACTGGCGTTCGGCCTGTTCATCGGCGTGTGTGCCGGCGCCTATCCTGCCTGGCTGGCGCAGCATGCGTTGCCCGGACCTGCGCTGGCTGGCCGCGGCAACAGCGAAACCGCCGCCGGCCTGTGGGTGCGGCGCGTGCTCACCGTGCTGCAGTTTTCCAGCGCGATGGCGCTGTCGGCGACGGCGCTGGCGGTCGGCTGGCAGACGTACTTCGCCACCCACGCCTCGCCGGGATTCGATCCCGCGCACCTGCTGGTACTCGACCTGCCATCCGATGCGGAGGGCAAGCAGGGAGCTGTCGCGTTCATGGAGCAGCTGGCCCGGCTGCCGCGCGTTGAAGGCGTGTCGTCCATTTCGGAGGCGGTGGGCCGCGACGGCATGAAGCTGACCAACACCGTGACCACCAGGGACGGCCGCGAGATACCTCTGGAGGGCAAGAACGTCAGCGCCAACTGGTTTGAAGTGAGCCGCCTGCAGGCGCTGCACGGACGCCTGTTCAGCGCATCGCAGGATGTCGACTATGGCAAGGCCCCGCGTGTGGTGGTCAACACCGCCGCCGCGCTGGCGCTGGGGTATGCGGCGCCGCAGGACGCGGTCGGCCAAGTGGTACCGGGCGGCATGGAGATCGTCGGTGTTGCGCCTGACGTCCGCTATCAGGGACTGCACCAGCCATCGAAGGCGATCGTCTATTTCGTCCGTCCCGGCGGCGTGCTGACGATACGCACCAGCGACAACCTGGAGACGGCGTACAGCGAGATCGAGCCGTTATGGCGCCGCCACTTCCCCAACGCCATCATGGAGATGAAGACGCAGCAGGCCGTGCTCGAAGAACGCTACGCCACCGAAGCGCGGCTGATCCGGATACTGGCCGCCACCAGCGTGATCGCCATCGCCCTGGCGGCCTTCGGCATCTATGTGCTGTCGGCCTACAGCGTGCAGCGCAGCCGGCGCGAGATCGTGATGCGCAAGCTGCACGGCGCCGGCCGCGTCGACATCGCGCTGATGATGGGCCGCGAATTCTCGGCGCTGGTGGGCGCCGGTGCGCTGATCGGCCTGCCGTTGGCGGCGGTGGCCATCCAGCGCTACCTGGCCACCTACACCGAGCATGCGCCCATCGGCGTCTGGACGCTGGCGGCGGCACTGGCGATGGCCCTTCTGGTGGCGCTGCTGGCCACCACCCGCCATACGGCGACGGCCTTGCGCATGTCGCCCGCATTGGCACTGCGCGACTAAATCGGAGACTGACATGAAAACTAGCGACTTTCGCATCGGCTGGCGCCTGCTGCTGCGCCATCCACTGCATTCCGCCGTGGAGATACTGGGACTGGCGACCGGCTTCGCCGTCTGCTTTCTGCTACTTGGGTTTGTGGCCTACTCCTTCAGCTACGACAGCGACGTGCCGCAGCGCGAGCGCGTGTTCGTCATCAAGCACCGGCTGAACTTCATCCCGCAGCCGCAATGGATGGAATACACGCCGTTCGCGCTGCGCGAGGTGGCGCTGCGCAGCGGCGTGCCGCTGGAGGCCAGCGCCTGGTGGCCGCGCCAGACCACGCTGCAACTGCACGGACGCATGCAGCAACTGGAGGTCACGGCGGTCGACCCGGCATTCCAGTCCATCAGCGGCCTGCCGGCGCTGGCCGGCGACCTGCGCGCGGCGTTGACCCAACCCGACGGCCTGGCCGTAACGCAGCAGACCGCGCTGCGTCTGTTCGGCGCCACGCAGGCGCTGGGACGCACCATCGAGATCAATCGCCAGGCGCTGCAGGTACGGGCCGTGCTGGCGGACCGTCCGGCCAACAGCACGCTGCAATTCAACGCGCTGGTCGGCGTGGGCAGCGCGTTGTGGCCGGAGAAGGAGCGCCAGGACGCGCTGTCGAACTGGATGGGCATCGGCGGCCGCATCTACGTCAAGACCGGCCAGGGCGTCAGTCCTCAGGCCTTGCAACGGGCGCTGCAAGATGCGATCGACCACGCGCCGTGGGCCAGCCTGGCCACGCCTGAGATGAAGGCGGCGCTGGGCCAGCGCAAGATGGTCGATGTCGGCCTCGGTCCGCTGGCCGACGCCTACTTCGACCGCAGCGTCGCCAACACCATGGGCACCGGCCCGCGTGGCGACATGCGCGTGGTGCTGGCGCTCGGCGCCACCGGCTTGCTGATACTGCTGCTCGCCGTGGTCAACTACGTCAACCTGGCGACGGTGCGCACCTTGCGCCGCCAGCGCGAGATCGCGGTGCGCCGCGTGCTTGGCGCCAGCACGCGCCAGCTGCTGGCGCAGTTCATGGCCGAATCAATGCTGCTGTCGGTGGCCGCCGCCGCGCTGGGCGTGCTGCTGGCGTGGCTGCTGCTGCCGCTGGCCTCCGACCTGCTGGAGCGCCGCCTGGACGGCATGTTCACGCCGGCGGCGATCGGCGTGTGCCTGCTGGCCGGCGCCCTGGTCGGCACGACGGCCGGCGTCTATCCGGGCTGGCTGGCGCGCGGCGTCGACATGGGCATCACCCTGGCCCACCGCAGCGGCGAGACCGCCGGCGGCATGTGGCTGCGCCGCAGCCTGACGGCAGTGCAGTTCGGCGCGGCGATGAGCATGGGCAGCGTGGCATTGGCGATCTTGTGGCAGACGCAGTTCGCGGCAAACGCGCCGCCGGGCTTCGATCCCGAGCCGCTGCTGGTGGTGGAGATGGCGGAGAACCTGCGCGACAATCCCGCCGCCCGCGCGCTGCGCGACGCCATTGCGCAACTGCCCGGCGTGGCCGGTGTGGCGGACAGCCGCGACGTGCCGGGCCGCGACGACCAGACCGGCACCCACGGCAGCACCACGGTCAAGCGTGTGGACGGCAGCAGCGCATCGCTGTCGGTGCATTTTGTCGGGCCGGATTTCTTCAACGTCTATGGCCTGAAGGCCCTGGCCGGACGCCTGTTCGACCCGCGTATCGAAGCAGCGGCCGGCGACGGCGAGCAGAACGTCGTGCTCAACCAGGCGGCAGTGCGGGCGCTGGGCTGGTCGTCCGCGCAGCAGGCGGTGGGCCAGCGCATCGGCGGCACGCAGTTACGCATCGCCGGCGTGACGCCCGACCTGCTCTGGGAAACGCTGCGCGATCCGGTGCGGCCGACCATGTACCAGATCACCAAGGACAATCAACTGCTGACGGTGCGCATGCGCGCCGCGCCGGATGCGCACAGTCGCGCCGCGCTGGAGCAGGACATCGCCTCCGCCTGGAGCCGCTACTTCCCGGCCAGCGAGCCGGTGCTACGCCGGGCCGGCAGCTACTACGCGCAGGCCTATGCCGACGATGTGCGCATGGCCAGGCTGCTGGCCTGCGCCACGGCGGTGGTGTTCGCGCTGGCTGCCTTCGGCATCTACGTGCTGGCGGCGCACAGCGTGCAGCGCCGCGCGCGGGAGATCGTGCTGCGCAAGCTGCACGGCGCCGGCCGCAGGGCGATCGCGGTGCTGGTCAGCCGCGAGTTCCTGCTGCTGACAATGGCCGCCGCCGCGGTCGGGCTGCCGCTGGCGTGGCTGGCCATCGAGCGCTATCTGGCGGGCTTCGCGGCGCGCACGCCGCTGGGCGGCTGGGCGCCGGCGGCGGCGCTGGCGTTCACGCTGCTGATCGTGGCGCTGGCCACCGCCCGCCACACGCTGGCGGCGATGCGCATCGCACCGGCGCAGGCGCTGCGCGACTAGGCTCCTGAACAAAAAAGGCCGGTTCCCACTACAGGGGAACCGGCCTTTTTCATTTGTATCCGACCCGATTACTTGACCGAGACAAGTTGCAACTGGAAGATCAACGTCGCATTCGGAGGAATCGGGCTTTTGCCGGCAGCACCATAAGCCTGGTCAGGCGGGATGGTCACGGTGCGCGTGCCGCCAACAGCCATGCCGATGACGCCGTTGACGAAGCCTGAAATATTACCGGTGCCGGTGGTCAGAACCAGCGCATAGGGATCGGCAGGCGCCGCATTGGCGTCGAACTGCGGGCCCTTGTGATCGGCGCGTGTGCCGTCATACACCCAGCCGATGTAACGCACAGTCACGGAGCTTCCGCTCACGGCAACCGCGCCGGTGCCAGGCACGTCATTGACTATTGTCAGCGCCGTCGGCGGCGGGTCGTTCGGGATGACGATGCCCGGGATGACGTCGACCAGCTCAAAATCGTAGACCATCGGCGAATTGGCGGGAATCGCCGGATAGATGCCTGTCGCGGCGCGCGTGGCGGCGCCGTACACCAGGTTGGCCGGCAGGATCGCGGTGCGCTTGCCGCCTATTTTCATGGCGGCGACAGGGGCTACGCCGAGGATGGACTGGTCCCAGCCCACCACTACCGCGCCCAGGCCCACCG
Organism: Duganella sp. GW821-FHT07G03; assembly: GCF_059418605.1. Lineage (NCBI taxonomy): Bacteria > Pseudomonadati > Pseudomonadota > Betaproteobacteria > Burkholderiales > Oxalobacteraceae > Duganella > Duganella sp. GW821-FHT07G03. The sequence goes on along the minus strand of NZ_JBWKQE010000008.1, from coordinate 217,675 downwards.
TGAACGGCGAAGCCGGCTTGCCGGTATCGACCGAGCTTTCCACTTTGGCGCCTTTGAAATCGGCCTTGGTCGAGTCATACAGGTAACCGGTAAAGTTGATCACCACAATGTCGCCCGACTTCGGGGCGGCGCCGGTGCCGACCACGGTATCGGTCAGTTTGAACGCTGGCTGCACCACCACCACCGCCACCGGCGCTTTCGAACCGCCGCCGCAGGCCGTCAGGGCCGCTACACAGGCAACGGCAGCAAAATATTGAAACATCGATTTCATGATTACCTTTGATGAGTATTCGTATTGGTCGCACATTCGGAGCAGAAGTTTAGCAGACCATGCCGCTTCCGCTCCGGGCGCTACATTCGGTTACATCTTTTAGCGCCGTGTGTGTGCTTAAATTTCCACTTGCGTGCCAAGTTCGATCACGCGGTTGGTGGGAATCTGGTAGTAGTCGGCGGCGCCGCGGGCGTTGCGCGACATCGTCACGAACAGGTGTTCGCGCCAGGTCGACATGCCGGCGCCAGGGGTCGAGATCACCGTCTGGCGGGCGATGAAGAACGAGGTCTCCATCATCTCGAACGGCAGGCCGAGGCAATCGCACTGGGCCAGCGCCTTCGGAATATCCGGTTCGTCCTTGAAGCCGTAGTGGACGTTCACCTGGTAGCACTGGTGGCCCAGGTCCGTGACCTTGACCTGCTCGGCCACCGGCACGAACGGCTCTTCCACCACGTGCACCGTGAAGAACACCACGCGCTCATGCAGCACCTTGTTGTGCGACAGGTTGTGCAGCAGCGCGTGCGGCACGCCGTCGCTCTCGCCGCGCAGGAAGATGGCGGTGCCATAGACCCGCGTCGGCGGCGCCACGAACAGCGAGGCCAGGAAGTCTTCCAGCGGAATCGCGTGCTTCTGCAAGTTCTGGAACACCAGCTCGCGGCCGCGCTTCCAGGTCAGCATCACCGTGAACAGGATGATCGCCAGCAGCAGCGGGAACCAGCCGCCGTGGAACAGCTTGAGCGAACTGGCCGAGAACAGCAGCAGGTCGATCACGATGAAGAAGCCGGTGGAAGCAAAGCACACCCACAGCGGCAGGTTCCAGCGGAAGCGGATCACGAAGAAGGTCAGGAAGGTGGTCGCCAGCATGGTCGCCGTGACCGCGATGCCGTAGGCGCCGGCCAGTTTCTCCGACGAGCCGAAACCGACCACCGCCATCAACACCACCGCCAGTTGCAGCCAGTTGACGATCGGGATGTAGATCTGGCCGATCTCGGTGGCCGAGGTGTGCAGCACGCGCATGCGCGGCAGCAGGCCCAGGGCGATGGCCTGCTTGGTCATCGAGAAGGTGCCGGAAATGGTGGCCTGCGAGGCGATCACCGTCGCCAGCGTCGACAGCGCCACCAGCGGGTAGACGCTCCAGGCGCCGAGCTGCTGGAAGAAGGGATTGGCGATCGCTTCGGGATGGGTCAGCAGCAGCGCGCCCTGGCCCAGGTAGTTCACCGCCAGCGACGGGAACACGATCATGAACCAGGCGAAGCGGATCGGCCGCGCGCCGAAGTGGCCCATGTCGGCATACAGGGCCTCGGCGCCGGTGAAGGCCAGCACCACGGCGCCCAAGGCGACGAAGGCGATCATGCGGTTTTCAAACATGAAGCGCAGCGCGTGCAGCGGGTTCAGCGCCCAAAGGATCTGCGGCGCCTGCACGATGTTGACCAGGCCCATGACCGCCAGCGCGGCAAACCAGACCACCATCACCGGGCCGAACCAGCGACCGATGCCGGCCGTGCCGTGGCGCTGCACCGCGTACAGCGAGACCAGCACGATGATGGTCAGCGGCACGATGTACTGTTCCAGCCCCGGCGTGGCCACTTCCAGACCCTCGATCGCGCTCAGCACCGAAATGGCCGGCGTGATCACGCTGTCGCCGTAGAACATGGTGGCGCCGATCACGCCCAGCAGCATCAATGGATAGTGCCAGCGCGGCGCCTTCTTGGTGACCGAGTTCAGGGCCAGCGCCATCAGCGCCATGATGCCGCCCTCGCCGCGGTTGTCCGCGCGCAGCACCAGGCTGACGTATTTGAGCGAGACGATGGTCGTCAGGCCCCAGAAAATCAGCGAGATGATGCCCAGCAGGTTGAACTCGTTCAGGACCAGGCCGTGTTCGGGATCGAAGATGGTTTTGAGGGTGTAAAGGGGACTGGTACCGATATCGCCGTAGACGATGCCTACCGCAGCCAGCGTCAGAGCGACGAGGCTGCTTTTCTTATGTTGCTCGGTCAAGATTGCACCTGTTGTTGTTTTGGTGCATTGCACAATAGGATAAGTATTTGCAAAAGGCAAGGAGATTTTCGCATGGAAGGGCGTTCCAAAAATTCAATATCGCCAGTGTACGCTGGTGCGGCCTGAAGCGCGAGTTTGGCGACGGGCGCGGCGGCAGGCCCGGCAGCGGCGGCGCGCCATTTCGGCGATAATGGCAGACCTTGCCCTCCGCCCCGCCGTCCGCCCCCATGAACATAGGTATTGTTTACGCCACATTCGCGTTCTTTTGCTGGGGCTTGTTCCCGTTGTATTTCCACGCCATCGGCGAGGTGCCGGCGATGGAAATCCTGGCGCACCGCATGCTGTGGTCGCTGTTGTTCCTGGGCCTGGTGCTGACCGCGCGCCAGCAATGGAAGTGGCTGCCGAAGGTGCTGCGCAATCCGCGCGTGCTGGCCAGCTTTGTCGCCTCGGCGCTGCTGTTGACGGCTAACTGGTACGTCTACATCTGGTCGGTCAACAACGGCCATGTCATCGATTCCAGCCTGGGCTACTTCATCAATCCGCTGGTCAATGTACTGCTGGGACTGCTGGTGCTGAAGGAAAAACTGCGCCGCGGCCAGTGGATCGCCATCGGCGTGGCCACCAGCGGCGTGCTGTGGCTGACCTGGTCGGCCGGCCAGGTGCCGTGGATCGCCCTGATTTTGGGCTTCACCTTCGGCGGCTACGGCCTGCTGCGCAAAACCGCCGCGCTGGCGGCGCTGGAAGGCCTGTCGCTGGAAACCATGCTGCTGTTCCCGCTGGCGCTGGTGTATGTGGTGTGGCTGACCTGGCACGGCCATAACACCTTCATCAACACCCCGTACGACAGCACCCGCTGGCTGCTGGCGGCGGCCGGGCCGATCACCGCGATACCGCTGGTGATGTTCGCGGCCGGCGCGCGCAAGATCCCGATGTCGGTGCTGGGCCTGCTGCAATACCTGTCGCCCACCATGCAGGCGCTGCTGGGCGTGTGGGTGTTCCATGAAAGCTTCCCGCCGGCGCGGCTGATCGGCTTCGCCATCATCTGGAGCGCGTTGGCGCTGTATGTGGCCGAGGGGCTGTGGGCCGGCAAACGCGCTAAATAGTGGGCGGACGGCGGGATTTATCGTATCCTGTCGTCCTTCCTTGCGTTTCTACGCAATTAAAAAATTCTTACTGAGATTCTCAATGGCAAATTACGTCTACACCATGAACAAGGTGGGCAAAATCGTCCCGCCCAAGCGCCAGATTCTGAAAGATATTTCGCTGTCCTTCTTCCCGGGCGCAAAAATCGGCGTGCTGGGCCTGAACGGCTCCGGTAAGTCGACCTTGCTGAAAATTATGGCAGGCATCGACACCGACATCCAGGGCGAAGCCGTGCCGATGCCGGGCCTGAACATCGGCTACCTGCCGCAGGAACCGCAGCTCGATCCCGAAAAAACCGTGCGCGAGGAAGTCGAATCGGGCCTGGGCGAAGTGTTTGAGGCGCAAGCCAAGCTGGAAGCCGTGTACGCCGCCTATGCCGAGGAAGACGCCGACTTCGACGCCCTCGCCACCGAGCAGGCGCGTCTGGAAGCGATCATCTCGACCTCCGACGGCGGCAACCTGAACCTGCAACTGGAAATGGCCGCCGACGCGCTGCGCCTGCCGCCTTGGGACGCCAAGATCGGCGTGCTGTCCGGCGGTGAAAAGCGCCGCGTGGCGCTGTGCAAGCTGCTGCTGTCCAAGCCGGACATGCTGCTGCTCGACGAACCGACCAACCACTTGGACGCCGAGTCCGTCGATTGGCTCGAACAGTTCCTGCTGCGTTTCCCCGGCACCGTGGTCGGCATCACCCACGATCGCTACTTCCTCGACAACGCCGCCGAATGGATTTTGGAGCTGGACCGCGGCCATGGCATCCCGTGGAAGGGCAACTACTCGTCGTGGCTGGACCAGAAGTCCAACCGCCTGAAGCAGGAGGAGTCGACCGAGTCCGCGCGCCAGAAGGCGCTGCAGAAGGAATTGGAATGGTCGCGCCAGAATCCGAAGGCGCGCCAGGCCAAGTCCAAGGCCCGCCTGGCCCGCTTCAACGAGCTGAGCGAGTACGAATACCAGAAGCGCAACGAGACCCAGGAGATCTTCATCCCTGTGGCCGAGCGTCTGGGCAATGAAGTGATCGAGTTCAAGAACGTGTCGAAAGCGTTTGGCGACCGCCTGCTGATCGACAACGTGTCGTTCACGATACCGCCGGGCGCCATCGTCGGCATCATCGGCCCGAACGGCGCCGGTAAATCGACCCTGTTCAAGATGATTGCCGGCCTGGACAAGCCGGACAGCGGCGAAGTGGTGATCGGCCAGACCGCCCGCATCTCGCTGGTGGACCAGAGCCGCGATACGCTGAGCGACAGCAAGAGCGTGTTCGAGGACGTCTCCGGCGGCGCCGACATGCTCAGCGTCGGCCGTTTCGACATGCCGTCGCGCGCCTACCTGGGCCGCTTCAACTTCAAGGGTTCGGACCAGCAGAAGATCGTCGGCAACCTGTCCGGTGGTGAACGCGGCCGCCTGCACCTGGCCAAGACGCTGCTCAAGGGCGGCAACGTGCTGCTGCTCGATGAACCGTCGAACGATCTGGACGTGGAAACCCTGCGCGCGCTGGAAGATGCGCTGCTGGAGTTCGCCGGTTCCGTGCTGGTGATCTCCCACGATCGCTGGTTCCTGGACCGTATCGCCACCCACATCCTGGCGTTCGAAGGCAACTCGCAGGTTACCTTCTTCGACGGTAACTATCAGGAATACGAAGCCGACAAAAAGAAACGCCTGGGCGAGGAAGGTGCGAAACCAAAACGCATCCGCTACAAGCCACTGACCGTGTAAACGACGAAGGCCACCTCGATGAGGTGGCCTTTTTTCATGGTGGTGAACCGAACTTAGAAGTTGTAACGCACGCCAGCGGTGATCGCGCCGTTTTTGCGGCCCAGGTCGACGTTGTTCTTGCCGTAGTTTTCATACTCCAGCGAGACTTTCACGTTCTTGTTGATCGCATACTCGGCGCCGACCGAAGCATACAGCGCGCTCTTGTTGGCGTCGCCGTTGACGGAGGCGATGCCGGTGGTGGTGACGTCGTTGTGGTTGCGCGCCACGCCCAGCTTGCCGAACAGGGCGACCTGCTCATTCACCGGGAAGGTGCCCTTGCCTGCAACATAGAACGAGTTGGCCTTGGTCTGCACATGGCCGGCTGCGCCGCCCGTCGTGTAGTCATAACCTTTCTTGCCGAAGTCGGTATAACCGCCCTCAACCGCCCAGGTCTTGTCGATGTTGTAGCCGGCGTAGATCTTGCCGGTCGCCTTGTCGCCACTGCGGTCGGAAACGCTGGTAGCGTTCGGCACGTCGAACTTGTAGTGGCTGCCCACGACACCGGCGCCGATGTAGGCGGTGCCCGCGTCATCGGCGGCGTAAGCGGAGGTGCCAGCCAGGGCGGCAGCGGAAGCAACTAATGCGAACAGAATTTTTTTCATGGTCTTGGATCTTTCAGCAAAATGAGTGTTGGACTTGCTTGGGATCGCAGTTCTCTGAATTGCGATGGAGCCAAGATAGCACTCACGCCAACACCTGTCCGCACCGATTTAGTAAGAAGTGTGACAGGATGTAAGCCAAATAAAGACCGGCACAAATCGGCTTCTACCAAACTTAAGAGACGCTTAAGGTTCGCGCAGAATATGGCGGAAAGTGAGGTTGATGCGCGGCCCGCGCGCGCCGCGTTCCTTGTTGATGCCGTGCAGCCAGTGCTGCTGCAAGCTGCCCGCCATCAGCAGCAGGCAGCCGTCGCCCAGCGCCAGCTTGAGGGTTTTCGGCAGGCGCCGGTGCTTGAGGATGAAGGTGCGCGGCGCGCCAAAGCTGACCGAGGCGATGGCCGACTGCGGCCCCAGCTCGCGCTCGTCGTCGGCATGGAAGCCCATGCTGTCGCGTTCGTCGCGGTAGTAGTTCAGCAGCACGCTGTTGAACTGGCGGCCGGTGGCCCGCTCGACTGCCTGTTTGATGTGCAGCTGCAAGGTCGTGAACGGCAGCGGATGGAAGGTCTTGCCGGAATAACGGTAGCTGGCCTCGCCATGCCAGGCCGTCAGTCGCGGTTGCATATGCAATTTGCCCCAGACCTGGACTTGTTCCGCGCGCCAATCGGTTTCGTCGAGCAGGCGCCGCATGGCCTCGGGCGGCGCCAGGTCCAGCGCCAGCCGCTGCTGGAACCACAGTTCGCCATCCTCGATCGGGATGGGCATCAAGGCGCTGTCGTCGGCAAATAAGTCCATGCGCGTTATGATACCGGCACTACGTCAGACAGGAGAACCTCGTATGCAAAAACGCCAGTTTCTGGGCCGCGCCGCGTTGGCCGGCATGGCCGCCGCCGCCCTGCCCGCCTCGCAAGCCGCCGCCGCGAACAACGCCGGACCGGCGCTGTTGACCGTGACCGGCGCCGTCGGCAAGGTCAACCGCGGCCGCTTCGATCCGGTGCGCGACCAGATGATGCACAAGCAAAAACTCAGCTTCGACAAGGCGCACGCCTTCGACTTCGCCGCGCTGGCCGCGCTGCCGGCCGTCACCATCGAGCCGACGCTGGAATACGACGGCAAGCCGCACACGCTGCGCGGCCCGCTGCTGCTGGACGTGATGAAGGCGGCCGGCGCAACGCTGGGCGACGGCGGCAAGCTGGTGTTGCGTGCAGTGGATGGTTATGCGGCCACGGTCACCGTGGCGCAGGCGCGCGCGCAGCGCTACATCGTCGCCACCCATCTGGATGGCGCGGCGATGGCGCTGGGCGGATTGGGTCCGCTATGGGCGATCTACGATGCCGACAAGGTCCCCGAGATGGCCGCCAAGCCGCTCGCTGAACGGTTTGGTTCCTGCCCGTGGGCCTTGTATCACATCGAGGTGCAAGCCTGAGGCTTAGGCGTAGGCTTCGGCCAGGGTCATCACTCGCGGAGCGATGGTGATGCCGATGCCGGAAAACAGCGCAGTGATGGCGGCCATATTGGCTTCCATCTCTTCAGCTTTCCAGCCCTGGAACAAATCGGTGCCATCTTTTTGGAAGTGCAGGTCCAGCACCTTGCCGCGGTCCTTGTGGGTGTAGCCGCCGCTGTAGGTGTTCTTGAAACCCATCGCCGCCAACGCCGCCAGCACTTCGGCCGGAGGATTGTCCGGATCGGTGGCCATGAACACACCAAAAGTCTTGCCGGGTGGTTTGGCGGCGATATCTACGTCGTAAATCCCTGGCGCTTTCGTGACGGTCGTACTCTTCAGAAATAACATGTTCTTACCCCTATCCTATTGGTGCGCCGGCTTCGTGCTTGATTCTTCAAGAAAACATTCCAAGGAACAAGCTTATTGCTAATTCCGAGGTTTGTCGACTAATCCCGCCACTTATTTGTGAATTCGTACCAATAAAACTGCAACGCTCACTCCCGGGAAAAGCATACACCTACTTAAAATATAGTTGTTAAGTAGTAATTTGCAAGGAGATAAGAGGCGTAGCCGTCGCAGCGGCTCATTTCTGCCGTTTTCGGCGCGCCAGGTCGGCCGTGGGCGCCACCAGCGCCCGGTAAAGTTCGCCGGTTGCTCTATCCCACTGATCGACCGCCCGTTGTTGGCGATCCACAGTGACCATGTCGCCGCGCGCGATCGGACCGCTGAGCGCGGCGGCGGCGCCGAGCCGGAAAACATTGGCCATCGACTCGGTGGCCAACGGCTGCGCCATCTGGCGCGCCACCGTTTCCGGAATGCCGGCCGCCATGTAGGCGCGCAAGGCGGCGTCCAGCACCGTCACCAGGTAGTTGCTGGCGAAGACGGCGGCGGCGTGATACACGGTCTTGGCCGAGGCGTCGATCGCCACCGGCTGCGCGCCGATCGCCTGCAGGGCAGGCGTCAGCACGGCCAGCGCGGCGGCGTCGCCCTCGATGCCGCAGAAGGTGCCTGAAAATTGGGCAGCCACCGCCGCCGGATCGGCGAAGCTGCGGATCGGATGGACGCTGGCGACCAGCGCGCCCGCATCGCGCGCGGCCTGCAACTGGCCGGACGCCAGCGCGCCGCTGCAATGGAACACGATGCTGCCTTGCAGCGGCGTCGCCTGCGCCAGCGCGGCACAGGCGCCGGCGATCTGGTCGTCGCCGACGGCCAGCACATGGATGTCGGCCGGCCGCAATTGGTCGTAGCGCTCCACCGGCGCACCGCTGCCAATGAAATCTACGGCGGCCTGCGCCGAGGCGGCGGAACGCGTCAGCACCTGCTGCACCAGGAAACCACCCTGTGTCGCCAGCAAACGTCCCAACACGCGGCCGACATGGCCGGCGCCGATCAGGTTGAGGGTCGCCATCAGAAACCGGAGCCCGGCTGTTGCAAGAACGCCTGCTCCTCCGGCGTCGACGCGCGGCCAAGGATGGCGTTACGGTGCGGGAAACGGCCGAAGCGGCGTATCACCTCGCGATGGCGCTCGGCGAAATCGAGCATGCCGGCGATGGCCTGGCTGGTGGCCGGCGGCGTCGTATCGCGTCCGGCGTCCGCCATGCGGGTGTACAGGGCCACGGCCTGCTCCTGCATCGCCATATCCTCGGCGTGCTCAAACGGCAGGTAAACAAAAGCGCGCTGCAAGGGCGGCAGCGTCAGGTCCTGCTGCGCCTCGACCATATTAAGCGCCGCCTGCAAGGCTTGCGGGTCGCCGGCGAAGGCCAGCGGCGTGCCGCGGTGGACGTTGCGGCAAAACTGGTCCAGCACCAGGATGCGCGCCAACGCGGACTGCGGGCCTTCCTCGTCCCACGCATGCAGGCCGACGGCCAGCGCCTGCTCGATCAGCGGGCCGAATCGACTGCCGATCTCGCGGTCGAAATCGTCGTTCTTCTGGAACCACTCGCGGCGCGTTGCGTCGGCGGCCTGCCCTGGGGCGGGCTGGAACCAGAAATCGAATACTGCCCTGGCTTGTTCGTTCATGCTCATGTTCGTGTTTTAGTTACGTGCGTGCGACAGTTGGAAACTGTGGATACCGTCGAATTGCGCCAGCTCGGCCGACAGCACCGACATCGGCGCGCCGCTACGCTTGCTCAGCGCGATGGCGACGAAGCGCCATTCCTGCATGCCGCCGTCGCTGCCTATCATCAGCGAGCCGCCGGCGATTTCATAGCCGCGTTGAAGCGCCATCGCGCGCAGCGCCGGCTCTTGCGGCAGATAGCCGGCCTTGAAGCGCATGGTGATCGCGATCGCATGCCGGGACGGCAGCCAGGCTTCCAGCTTACTCAAAAAGATCATCGAGCCGGCGCACAGCACCGCCAGCCCCATCGCGCCGAGATAGAAGCCGATACCGACCATCACGCCAATCACCGACGAGGCCCAGATCGAGGCCGCCGTCGTCAGGCCGCTGATATTAAAGCCTTCGCGCATGATGACGCCGGCGCCGAGGAAGCCAATGCCGGTGACGATGCCTTGCACGATGCGGGTCGGATCGGAGGTCAGGACGGTGTGGCCAGCTTGGCCGCCGAACCAGTCGCCTGGATAGCCGCCGATCACCGTCAGCGCGGCGGACGCCATGCATACCAATCCGTAAGTGCGCATGCCGGCGGCGCGGCCGTGATACGAACGCTCGTAGCCGACCATCAGGCCTAACAACAGCGCACCGACCAGATTCAGCAGAATCACGCCATTGATGGCGATTTCGTGGGCGGACCAGTAGGCAAACAGGTATTCAATCGGTGGCATGCGTGGTCTCTTTCAGTGGTGACGCTACGGTGTTTTTTTAACGAGCTGTTTTTCGAACGCGACATCGAGCTTGCTGACGCGCCGGGGCGGCCCCGGCGAAATGCCGTTGACGAAGGCGACGAAATCGTCGAGCTCCAGCGGCGCGCACAGTGGCGGCTGGCCGGCGCCCTCGGTCAGGAAGAAGTGGCCGCTGCCGGTGCGCGACATCGAATACTTGGGATTACCACTACGAACCTTGAGACGGTCGACGGCCGTCGTGGCCCGGGTTGCGCGGCCGCTCATAGCGCCTCCGTGCGGGTTTCCAGCCAGGCCAGCGCGGCGCCCGACAGCAGCGGGCGCAAACGCTGGCGCACCGTGGCGTGATAGTCGTTCAGCCAACGTTTCTCGTCGTCGCGCAGCAGCGAGGGCTCGATGCAGCGGGTGTCGATCGGGCACAGGGTCAGCGTCTCGAAATCGAGGAATTCGCCGAACTCGGTCTGTCCCGCAGGACGGTTCAGCACCAGGTTTTCAATCCGGATGCCCCACTTGCCGGGCCGGTACAGGCCCGGTTCTATCGATGTAATCATGCCTGGCTCCATGGCGGTGTGCGGCTCCGGCATCGCCGATTGCGAAATCGACTGCGGGCCTTCGTGCACGTTGAGGAAGTAGCCGACGCCGTGGCCGGTGCCGTGGCCGAAGTCCATGCCTTCGGCCCACAGCGGCGCGCGGGCGATGGCGTCGAGCATCGGCGATTTGGTCCCGCGCGGGAAGCGCGCCGAGGACAGGGCGATCACGCCCTTGAGCACCAGCGTGAAATCGCGCCGGTGCTCGCCCGTGATGGCGCCCACGCCGACCACGCGGGTGATGTCGGTGGTGCCGCCCAAATACTGGCCGCCGGAGTCGATCAGCAGCAGCCCGTCGCCTTCGATGACGGAATGGTGGGCCTCGGTGGCGCGGTAATGCATGATCGCGCCGTTGGAGCGGAAGCCGGCGATGGTGGAGAAGCTGGGGCTGACGAAGCCCGGCCGGCGTGCGCGTGCGGCCGTGATTTCACGGTCGATCGCCAGTTCGGTCAGCGCTGGGCGCTGCGGATCGGCCAGCGTTTGCTCCAGCCAGGTGAAGAATTCGCACAGGGCGGCGCCGTCCTGCTCCATGGTGGCGCGCACATGCGCCGCATCGGCCTCGCTTTTCTTCGATTTGGCGAAGGTGGTCGGGTTGATCGCCTCGATCACCTGGACCGTGGCCGGTATCCACTGGCGCGTGCCGTAGGTCAGGCGGCGCGGATCGATCAGCAAGGTACTGTCGGCAGGCAGTTCGGCCAGCGCGGCGGCGGCCGATTGGTAGGACGCGACATCGACGCCATCCTCCGCCAAGATGGCGCGCAGCGCCGGCGAAACCTTGCCGTCGGCGACGAACAAGGTGGCGCGGGCCGGCCCGATCAGCGCGTGCGACAGGAAAATCGGGTTGTAATTGACGTCGGCGCCGCGCAGGTTGAACAGGTAGGCGATATCGTCCAGCGTCGAGATCAGGTGGTTTTGCGCGCCCAACTGCTGCATCGTCGTGCGCAAATTGACAAGTTTTTCAGCGCGGGTTTGGGACGCGAACGGCGGCAGATGCTCGTACACCGGTGCGGCCGGCAGCGCGGGGCGGCCGGTCCAGACTTGATCCAGCAGATCGAAATCGGTGCGCAACGTGACATTTTTCGCGCGCAGCGCCGTTTCCAGCAGCCGGGCAATGGACAGGCCGAGCACCGCGCCGTCGACCGCAGCCGTCTGGCCGGGCGTCAGGGTCGCGGCCAGCCAGTCGACATATTGCACGCTGGCGCCGGAGGTTAGTTTCATCAGCGCAATACCAGTACCGGCCAATTGCTGCTCGGCCTGGGTCCAGTAACGGGCATCGGTCCAGATGCCGGCAAACTCCGGCGTGATAATAAAAGTGCCGACCGAGCCGGTGAAACCCGACAACCACTCTCTGCCCTGCCAGCGGGCCGGCAGGTATTCGGACAAATGGGGATCGGCGGAAGGCACGATCAGGGCGTCGATTTGTTGTTGGCGCATCGCAGCGCGCAACAACGCCAGGCGCTCGACGAAGTGGGAGATATCTGGAATATGCATGGCTGAGGTCAATTTCCGTTGCGCCGCCGATGCGGCATGGCTTGTCGCCATGATACCGCGATTGCCGAAGGTACAGGTTTAGAACTTTGATTTTCCGTCCCACAGACGGCGAATCAAAAGGTTTTAATCGCTCTGCCTGTTTCGCAATACACGGAAAATCCGTGATGCCAATTTATCTGCGTGTGCGACAACTGACATGCGGCCGACCATGGCGAACCTGGAAAAAAAAACAGCTTCCGCGAAAGCGGGAAGCCATGCCGAATATCCCACGTCCCGATGTTTGGATTCCCGCTTTCGCGGCGATCCGTCGATGCGGAGAACGCTTTACTTTGGCGAAATCATCCTGAATCTATTTTCGACAGCGGAATATAAGCGACCAGCTGCGCTGAAAAATACGATGGGGTGGCTTCGCCAGAATTAACCGGAATTTATAACGAACGAAGAAGCTTACCTGTCGCAATGATACTTGCGGAACTGGTTGAAATATCAACCGGACGCCGCATATCAATAATAAAAAAAATCGTTGCTTGTATTCAATTTAATATAGCCGCCCCGATGAAACAACGTGGCGTCCATAACTCTTGGCTATCCCATTATGAAAACCTTCTTCGCAGATTTTCTACTGCCTTTGCGCCACGCGCCGCCGCAGCGAGCCAGGGCTTAACGGCCGCGCTGCGGCGGACAAAAGCTGGAATTTGGCACAAACACGCCAATAATTAGCATGAACAAGGGGCGTAAGTGCGCCTTTCGGTGCTCAAGGGCACAGCCGGATCAGGGTTGCGATGAGTGTTCCCCCCAAGAGCTTGAGGTTCCGCGAAGTCAGGCCTCGTAGCGGCGCAGGCCTTCGAGATCGAGTATGCGGATGCCGCCGTAATCAAGACTTAATAAGCCTTGTTTCTCAAGCAGCTGCAACGCCTGATTGGCGCGTTGGCGTGAGGCGCCGGATAGCAGGCCCAATTCCTCCTGCGATATCTGCACCAGTTTCTCCAATCCCGGATAAAGATGGGAATTAAACATGGAAACCAGGCAGCGCGCCACGCGGGTATCCGGATTTAATAAGCGGTCATTTTCCACCATGCCAATAAACTGTCCCAGCCGCTCATTCAACTGCATCAATAAAAACCGCGTGAATGGCAAACTGGTATCGAGCAACCAGTGAAAAGTCGACATCGGCATACGGGCGATACGGCTATCGCGCAATGCCATCGCGTCGTATTTCAGTATCTCCCGCTTTAATACCGAACCCTCGCCAAACCAGCCGCCGGGTGGTACGCCGGTAAATGACACGCTTTTACCGGCCGCCGAGAAATTCGTCATCTTGACCATGCCTTCCATAATCCCCAGCCAATGCTCGACCATTTCTCCCTTGCGGCAAACATAACCGCCCTTTGGAACAAAAGTTTCAAAGGTCTCGGACTCCACACGCGCCATTTGTTCAGGCGTCAGACCCTGGGCCCAGATCGCGGTGCGCAGTGATTCCTTGAGGGTAATTTGATGTCGATTAGGCATTATTGCAACGCAATATGGAAAGTTCGGTCAAATGTCGCCGAAAAGACAACCTGACTGTCAGCGGCACGCTAATATCATCACATAAAAAGGCTGCCGTATCAGAAGTTTAACAAGTACGAGCAAACAGCAACAGGAGACACTGGTGCATACACAGAACGAGACGTTCCCGCGCTGGCTGCTGACCCATGGTCAGCTCCGCCCAGGGAAACCCGCATTCCGGGAAAAATACCTGGGCATCTGGCAAAGCTGGACCTGGACCCAGGTCAACGACGAAGTCCGGGCGCTGGCCTGCGGCTTGGCCGCCATCGGCTTCCAGCGCGGCATGAACCTGGCCATCATCGGCGACAACCGCCCCCGCCTCTACTGGTCGATGCTGGCCGCGCAATGCCTGGGCGGCGTGCCGGTGCCGCTATACCAGGACGCCCCGGCCGCCGACATGGCCTACGTGCTGGAAAACGCCGAAATCCGCTACGCCATCGTCGAAGACCAGGAACAGGTCGACAAGTTGACGGAATTGCAAAGCCTGTACCCGCACATCGAACACGTGGCCTACGACGATGAGCGCGGCATGCGCCACTACCGCCAGCAAGGCCTGCTCTCCTTCGCCCGCCTGCAGGAACTGGGCCGGGACTGGGACAAGGCCAATCCCGGCATGTTCGACGCCGCCGTCAAAGCCGGCAAGGGCAGCGACAACGCCATCATCCTGTACACCTCCGGCACCACCGGCAAGCCGAAAGGCGTGTGCCAGACCCACAGCGCGCTGATCGCGGCCGGCACCGGCGGCGTCGGTTTCGAGCATCTGACCGACGAGGAAGACATCCTGTCCTACCTGCCGATGGCCTGGGTGGGCGATTGCCTGTTCTCGTTCGCGCAGGCGATGACGGCCGGCTTCACCGTCAACTGCCCCGAATCCGGCGACACCGTCATGACCGACATGCGGGAAATCGGCCCTACTTATTACTTCGCCCCGCCGCGCGTGTTCGAGAACATGCTGACGACCGTGATGATACGGATGGAGGACGCCGGCGCCATCAAGCGCCGCATGTTCCATCACTTCATGGCGGTGGCGCGCCGCAGCGGCGCCGCCATCCTGGACGGCAAGCCGGTGCCGCTGTCGGACCGCCTGGCCTACGCGGTCGGCAAGGTGCTGGTCTACGGCCCGCTGAAAAACGTGCTGGGACTGTCGCGCGTGCGGGTCGCCTACACGGCCGGCGCCGCAATCGGCCCGGACCTGTTCCGCTTCTACCGCTCCATTGGCGTCAATCTGAAGCAGTTCTACGGCTCCACCGAAACCTGCGCTTATATATGTCTGCAGCCGGACGGCCAGATCAAGTTCGACAGCGTCGGCCTGCCGGCGCCCGGCGTCGAAGTCAAATTGGCGGACAACGGCGAGGTCTTGGTCAGGTCGCCAACATTGATGGACTGTTACTACAAGCGCCCCGACGCCACCAGCGAAGCGATCGACGCCGAAGGCTACTTCCACACCGGCGACGCCGGCCTGTTCGACCACGAAGGCCACCTGAAGATCATCGACCGCGCGGCGGACGTGGGCAAGATGAACGGCGGCGCCATCTTCGCGCCCAACTATGTGGAGAACAAACTCAAGTTCTTCCCCTTCATCAAAGAGGCGGTGGTGTTCGGCGACCGGCGCGACGAGGTCTGCGCCTTCATCAATATCGACATGGAAGCCGTGGGCAACTGGGCCGAACGGCGCAGCATCGCCTATTCCGGCTACACCGACCTGGCCGCGCACCCGCAGGTGTATGGCCTGGTGCGCGACTGCATCGAGCAGGTCAACGCCGACCTGGCGGCCGAGCCGATGATGAGCGACACCCAGATCCACCGCTACCTGGTGCTGCACAAGGAGCTCGATCCCGACGACGATGAGCTGACCCGCACCCGCAAGGTGCGCCGCAAGTTCATCGCCGAGAAGTATGCGGTGCTGATCGAGGCGCTCTACAACGGCAAACAGTCGCAGTACATCGAAACGCAGGTCAAGTTCGAGGATGGACGCAGCGGGCTGGTGGCGGCGGACCTGAAGATCGAGTCCTGCAAGACTTTCCCTGCCATCCAGGCGGCGGCCTAGGTCGGAATGGAGGAAACGACCATGCAAATGAACGAACCAGACACCCACTTCGGTGCGGATGCAGACCCCG
Source organism: Duganella sp. GW821-FHT07G03 (assembly GCF_059418605.1). Taxonomy (NCBI): domain Bacteria; kingdom Pseudomonadati; phylum Pseudomonadota; class Betaproteobacteria; order Burkholderiales; family Oxalobacteraceae; genus Duganella; species Duganella sp. GW821-FHT07G03. The sequence goes on along the minus strand of NZ_JBWKQE010000008.1, from coordinate 201,935 downwards.
GCCGCCGGAAAATCGGCCCGGTGATCCTCGACCTGAAAAACATCTCGCTGTCGTTCGGCGGCGTGAAGGCGCTGACCGACATCTCCTTCGACGTCAAGCAGCACGAAATCCGCGCCATCATCGGCCCGAACGGCGCCGGCAAAAGCTCGATGCTCAACGTGATCAACGGCGTGTACCGCCCGCAGCAGGGGGAGATCATCTACCGCGGCGAACACCGCAAGAACATGGACTGCCACGCGGCCGCCAAATCCGGCATCGCCCGCACCTTCCAGAATATCGCGCTGTTCAAGGGCATGACGGTCCTCGACAACATCATGACCGGCCGTAACCTGAAGATGAAATCGAACTTCCTGATGCAGGCCCTGTACTGGGGCCCGGCGCGGCGCGAGGAGATCGCCCACCGCGTCAAGGCGGAGGAGATTATCGACTTCCTGGAGATCCAGGCGATCCGCAAGACGCCGGTGGGCCGCCTGCCCTACGGCCTGCAAAAGCGCGTGGAGCTGGGCCGGGCGCTGGCCGCCGAGCCGGAGATCCTGCTGCTCGATGAACCCATGGCCGGCATGAACGTCGAAGAGAAACAGGACATGTGCCGCTTCATCCTCGACGTCAACGACCAATTCGGCACCACCATCGTGCTGATCGAGCATGACATGGGCGTGGTGATGGACATCTCGGACCGCGTGGTGGTGCTCGACTACGGCAAGAAAATCGGCGACGGCACGCCCGACGACATCCGCTGCAACCAGGACGTGATCAATGCCTACCTTGGAAAGGCCTGCGAATGAACGTGAATTTTTTCTTTGAGGTGCTGATCGGCGGCCTGCTGTCCGGCGTGATGTACGCGCTGGTGGCGATCGGCTTTGTGCTGATCTACAAGGCCTCCGGCGTGTTCAACTTCGCCCAGGGCGCGATGGTGTTCTTCGCCGCGCTGACCTGCGTCGGCATCGTCGACAAATTCGGCGTGTCGCTGTGGGTGGCGATCCCGCTGACCATCGTCATCATGATCCTGCTCGGCATCGCCATCGAGCGCGTGGTGCTGCGGCCGCTGGTGAACCAGCCGGAGATCACGCTGTTCATGGCCACCATCGGCCTGGCCTTCTTCATCGAAGGACTGGCGCAATTGATGTGGGGTTCGCAGGTGCACAAGCTGGACTTGCCGATCGAGGACGTGCCGTCCGAATACCTGATGAACAAATTTAACATCCTGGTCTCGCAGTTCGACATCATGGCGGCCGCCGTCTGCGGCCTGCTGGTGACCGCGCTGGCACTGCTGTTCTCCAAGACCAAAGTGGGCCGCGCACTGCGCGCGGTGGCGGACGATCACCAGGCCGCGCTGGCCGTCGGCATTCCGCTGCAGCGCATCTGGGCGGTGCTGTGGGCGGTGGCCGGGCTGGTCGCGCTGGTGGCCGGCCTGCTGTGGGGCGCCCGCAATGGCGTGCAGTTCGCGCTGACCTTCGTGGCGCTGAAGGCGCTGCCGGTGCTGATCCTGGGCGGCTTCACGTCGATGCCGGGCGCGATCGTCGGCGGCCTGATTATCGGCGCCTCCGAAAAAATGGCCGAGGTGTATATCGGCCCGCTGGTCGGCGGCGGCATCGAAGGCTGGTTCCCGTATGTGCTGGCGCTGTTGTTCCTGCTGGTGCGGCCGGAAGGCCTGTTCGGCGAAAAAATCATCCGCAGAATCTGAGAGAGTAAAGGTAAAAACGATGCTCTACCGCGAAGCAGGACAATTTAAAACCAGCTATCAGGCCGACAGCCAGATCTTCCCCATCCTGCAGGACCGCATCGCGCTGTTCGCATTGCTGGCCGTGGCGATCGTGGTGGTGCCGCTGTTCGCGTCGCCGTACGCCTTGTCGGCGATCCTGATCCCCTTCCTGATTTTCTCGCTGGCCGCGCTGGGGTTGAACATCCTGACCGGCTACGCGGGCCAGCTGTCGCTGGGCACGGCGGCCTTCATGGCGGTCGGGGCCTTCGCCTCGTATAACTTCCTGGCGCGGCTGCCAGGCCTGCCGGTGCTGCTGGCCTTTGTGCTGGGCGGCTTGAGCGCGGCGATGGTCGGCATCGCCTTCGGCTTGCCGTCGCTGCGGATACGCGGCTTCTACCTGGCCGCCTCCACGCTGGCCACGCAGTTCTTCGTGGTGTGGTGCCTGACCAAGATCCCCTACCTGACCAACTACAGCAGCTCCGGCGTGATCACCGCGCAGAAGATCGCCATCCTCGGCTACCAGTTCGACACGCCGAGCCGCAAATACCTGCTGGTCCTGGGCGTGGTGGCCGTGATGGCACTGCTGGCCAAGAACATGATCCGCTCCAACGTGGGCCGCTCGTGGATGGCGGTGCGCGACATGGACGTGGCGGCCGAGGTGATCGGCTTTCGCCTGATGCGCACCAAGCTGCTGGCCTTCGCCGTCAGCTCCTTCTACTGCGGCGTGGCCGGCGCGTTGTACGCCTATGCCTACCTCGGCACGGTGGAGCCGGAAGCCTACAACCTCGACCTGTCGTTCCGTATCCTGTTCATGGTGATCATCGGCGGCGTCGGTTCGGTGCTCGGCTCCTTCCTGGGCGCGGCGTTCATCGTGCTGCTGCCGGTGTTCCTGAATATTTTCGCGCACAGCCTGGCGCTGCCGACCAGCGTGGCGTCCAACCTGGAGCTGATGGTGTTCGGCGCCCTGATCATATTTTTCCTGATCGTGGAGCCGCACGGTCTGGCGCGTTTATGGCAAATCGGTAAAGAGAAACTGCGTCTGTGGCCATTCCCGCACTGAGCACATACAAAACAATAACCTGGAGGAGTAGACAATGAAGCGCATCGCATCCCTGGTACTTGGACTCACACTGGCATCATCCATTCCGGCATGGGCGCAACCCGCCGCCGCGGACCAATACGTCGCCCTGCCCTCGTATCGCGTAGGCCCTTATGCGGCGGGCGGTTCCGGCTTCTACGGCGGCATCATCGACTACTTCAACCTGGTCAACCTGGCGGGCGGCGTCAACGGCGTCAAGATCTCGTGGGAAGAATGCGAAACCGAATACAACCCTTCGCGCGGCGTCGAATGCTACGAACGCCTGAAGACCAAGAACGGTGGCGCCACCTTGGTCGAACCGCTGTCCACCGGCGTCGCCTACGGCGTGCTCGATCGCCTGCCGACCGACAAAATTCCGATGACGATGATCGGCTACGGCCGCTCGGACGCCGCCAACGGCAAGGTCTTCCCCTACGTATTCCCGCTGATTACCAGCTACTGGAACCAGGCCGCCGCGATGATCAAATACCTCGGCGACAAAGACGGCGGCATGGACAAACTGAAAGGCAAGAAGATCGCCTATCTGTACCACGACTCGGCGTTTGGCAAGGAACCCTTGCCGGTGCTGGAGGCCTTGTCCAAGCAGTACGGCTTCGACCTGATCAAAATTCCCGTCACACCGCCGGGCACCGAGCAGCAATCGCAGTGGCTGCAAATCCGCCAGGCCAATCCGGACCACGTGATCCTGTGGGGCTGGGGTGCGATGAACGCGGTCGCCATCAAGACCGCTCAACGCAACGGCATCCCGCGCGAGAAAATGCTGGGCGTGTGGTGGGCCGGCTCCGAAGAAGACACCGTGCCGGCCGGCGACGCCGCCAAAGGCTACAGCGCGATGACCTTCAACACGCCGGGCAACTACCCGGTGATGGACGAGATCCACAAAAAACTCTACGACGCCGGCAAGGGCAACCTGGCCGACCGCAGCCGCATCGGTTCCGTGTACCACATGCGCGGCGTCAGCGCGGCCATCCTGTGGGTGGAAGCGATGCGCACCGCGCAGGATAAATTCGGCAAGGGCAAACCGGTCACCGGCGAGCAAATGCGCTGGGGCCTGGAGCACCTGAACGTCGACGAAGCGCGCCAGAAAGCCATCGGCGCCTTCGGCATGCTGCCGGTGGTGAAGACCAGCTGCGACGACCATGAAGGCTCGGGCGCGGTCAAGGTCCAGCAATGGGACGGCAAGAAGTGGAACGCCATCACGCCGAACTGGATCGTCGGCGACAAGGCATTGACCCGCAAGCTGCTGGAGGAAAGCTCCGCAGCCTACGCGGCCGAGAAAAAACTCACCCCAGCCTGCGCAAAATGATGACAGCCGCCAGCACCGCCTCCAGCACGACGGCCGCTCCGGCGGCAGCGCCCTACCTGTCCGTAAACAACGTGGAAGTGATCTACGACCACGTGATCCTGGTACTCAAGGGCGTGTCCCTGCAGGTCCCGCAGGGGAAGATCGTGGCCCTGCTGGGCGCCAACGGCGCCGGCAAGTCGACCACGCTGAAAACCATCTCCACGCTGCTGCGCGGCGAGCGGGGCGACGTCACCAAGGGCGAAGTCCAGTTCAAGGGCGAACGCATCGACCAGCTGACGCCCAATGAACTGGTGCGGCGCGGCCTGTCGCAGGTGATGGAGGGGCGCCACTGCTTCGGCCACCTGACCATCGAAGAGAACCTGCTCACCGGCGCCTACACCCGCAGCGCATCGCGGGCGGAGCTGAAGGAATCGCTGGAGAAGGTCTACCACTACTTCCCGCGCCTGCGCGAGCGGCGCGGCAGCCAGGCCGGCTACACCTCCGGCGGCGAGCAGCAGATGTGCGCCATCGGCCGCGCGCTGATGGCCAAGCCGTCGATGATCCTGCTGGACGAGCCGTCGATGGGCATCGCGCCGCAGATCGTCGACGAGATCTTCGGCATCGTCAAGGACTTGAACAGCAAGGAGAACGTCTCCTTCCTGCTGGCAGAGCAGAACACCAGCATCGCGCTGCGCTACGCGGACTTCGGCTACATCCTGGAGAACGGCCGCGTGGTGATGGAAGGCGCGGCCTCCGAACTGGCCAGCAACGAAGACGTCAAGGAGTTCTACCTCGGCGTTTCGGGCGCCGGTCGCAAGAGCTTCCGCGACATGAAGTTTTACCGCCGCCGCAAACGCTGGCTGGCCTGAGGAACAAAGGACAACACCGCATGAATATCAAGCAGGCCAAGGCCTTGTGCCGCACCTTCCCCGGCGCGACCGAGGATACCAAGTGGGGCGCGGATCTCGTGTTCTCCGTCGGGACGAAAATGTTCGCCGTCACTGAGTTGGACGACAAGGCCAAGGGCATCAGCTTCAAGGTGGACGACGACCGCTTCCTGGAACTGACCGACCGTCCCGGCATCATCCCCGCGCCCTACCTGGCGCGGGCGAAGTGGGTGCGTGTCGACGATTTAAAAAACCTCAGCGACGCCGAAGCCAAAGAACTGCTGACGCGCTCTTATGAACTGGTGTTCGGCAAACTGACCAAGAAGCTGCAACGCGAAATACAAGGATAAACAATCATGGCCGATACCTACGACAGTCTGGAAACGCGCTCGCCCGAACAACGCGAACGCGAACTGATGTCACGCCTGCCGCAGCTGGTGGCGCGCGCCAAGGCCGCCGCCGGCTGGTCGCGCATCCTGCACGACGTCAACGCCACCGACATCAACAGCCGCGCCGCGCTGGCGACGCTGCCGGTGACGCGCAAGTCCGAGCTGCACGCCTTGCAGAAACAGCAGGCGCCGTTCGGCGGGCTCAATACCACCCCGGTCGGCCAGCTGTCGCGCGTGTTCATGTCGCCCGGCCCGATCTTCGATCCAGAGGGACGCGGCCAGGACTGGTGGCGTTTCGCGCGGCCGATGTATGCGGCCGGCGTGCGTCCCGGCGGCCTGCTGCAGAACTGTTTCTCCTACCACTTCACGCCGGCGGCTTTCATGGTCGAAGGCGGCGCCGCGCGCATCGGCTGCGCCGTGATACCGGCCGGCGCCGGCCAGACCGAGATGCAGGTGCAGGCCATCAGCCACTTGCGGCCCGATACCTACATCGGCACGCCGTCCTTCCTGAAGATCATCATCGAAAAGGCGAAGGAACTGGGCGCGGACGTCAGCAGCATCCAGAAGGCCTTGATGTCCGCCGAGGCGCTGCCTGAATCGCTGCGCAGCTGGTTCATCGGGCACGGCGTACCGCACGTGCTGCAATGCTATGCCTCGGCAGATATCGGCAGCATCGCCTATGAAACGCAGAGCGGCGGCGTTCGCGATCCCGGCATGGTGCTGGACGAGGACCTGATACTGGAAATCGTCCGCCCCGGCACCGGCGATCCCGTGCCGGATGGCGAAATCGGCGAAGTGGTCGTCACCCTCTTCAATCCTGACTACCCGCTGATCCGCTTCGCCACCGGCGACCTGTCGGCGATCCTGACCGACGTGCCGCCCTCGCCATGCGGCCGCACCAACACCCGCATCAAAGGCTGGATGGGCCGCGCCGACCAGACCACCAAGGTGCGCGCGATGTTCGTGCATCCGTCGCAGGTGCACGACGTCACCCGCCGCCATCCGGAAATCGTCAAGGCGCGGCTGGTGGTGTCCGGCCACATGGCGCAGGACGTGATGACGCTGCACTGCGAAGTGGCCGATCCGTCCAGCGCCTCCAGCGCCGTCGCCATCACCGAATCGATACGCGACCTGACCAAATTACGGGGTGAAGTGCGGTTTGCCACCATCGGCAGCCTGCCCAACGACGGCAAGGTGATCGACGACGTGCGCGATTACACCTAAGCTGCGCGTAGTTGTGGTGGAAAACCAACGGCATGCGGCGGGACGGGATATGGCGGATAATAGCGAACTTACCCCCTGTTTTTAGAAGCCGACGAAGATCATGCAAGACTTCCACCACACCCGCGCCCGCGCCCTGCTCGAGAACGCGGAAGAACTGTTCAGCAAGGCAGACGTCGACCAAGCCGTCACCGCGATGGCCGACACCCTCAACGCCCGCTTCGACCGACCGGACAGCGAATCCTTCCCGCTGGTGCTGGGCGTGATGGGCGGCGCCGTGGTCTTCACTGGCAACCTGCTGCCGCAACTGACCTTCCCGCTCGAATTCGACTACATCCACGTCAGCCGCTACGGCGACGACGACAAGGGCGGACAGGTGGTCTGGAAAGTGGTGCCGCGTTCGAACGTGGCCGGCCGCGTGGTCATCGTGCTGGACGATATCCTGGACGAGGGCGAAACGCTGGCTCACGTCAAACAGCGCCTGCTGGACATGGGTGCGTCCGAGGTGGTGCTGGCCGTCTTCGCCGACAAGGCGATCGGCAAGGCCAAGCCGTGCAAGGCCGACATCGTCGGCATCACCATCCCCAACCGCTTCGTGGTGGGTTTCGGCATGGACGCCTATGGCTACTGGCGCAACCTGCCAGGCCTGTGGGCCATCCAGACCGAGAACTAAGCCTTACGGCCGCAGGCCGTAAGCGTCGACGAATTTGCGGACGCCGTCAGGGTGTTCGCGCTTCCACGCCTCGAACTCGGGGCGCCAGGACTCCTTGTACTGCAACAGCATCAACGCGGTTTCCAGCTGGCCGGCCTTGGCCAGCATGCGCATGGTCTTCAGGTTCGGATCGGTGACTTCGCCGACGCCGTTGGCGGCCAGTTCGTCGGCCACCTGCATCGCGCCCTGCCATGACGCCAGTTCGATGGCGAAGGGCTGGTCGGCTACCTTGTCTTCGCGGTTCTTGCCACGGATATTCGCCTCCTTCATGGCGAGCATCAGCCATACCGCGCCGTCGGGGCTTTTTTGCGCGGCCGGGCCACCGAACGCTTCGTTCAGATTGACGGTGAACTTGCCGGTCGCCGGGTCCATCATCGTGCTGGCCTTGCGCTTCATTTGCAGCGCCGTCAGCGGGGTGCCGCTGGCCGCGCGCAGGGACGCCAGCTTGTCCCAATTGGGTCGCTGGCTGGGCTGCGCGGCGATGCCACTCAACAGCGCAGATTCGGCAGCCGCCCGTTTGCCCTGATGGGCCAGCGCATCGGACAGGAAACGCCACGCCTGGCCGTTCAATGGCTCCAGCACAGCGGCCTTGCGGAACCAGGCTTCCGCTTCCGGCATATTCTTCTGCACGTAAAAGGTATCGCCGATATACACCAGCACCGACGAATACCGCGGGTCCAGCTTGGCCGCCTGTTCGTATTTGGCGCGCGCCTCTTCCAGCTTGTGACCTTGGTACAGCACCTCGCCTTCCTGCGTCAGCTTCCAGGCTTCGGGCGTCGGCACGTGCAGCGGAGACTCCTTGTCGTCCAACAGTGAGCGCAGCACCTCCTGCGCCAGCGGGTCCTGGGCATCCAGGCCCAATGCCTGGCGCGCCGCGCCTTCCGATTGCTGCCGCAGCTTGGCCGCGTTGTCGCCGCTGGCATTCAACGAGGCCATTAACAACACATGGGCGATGTGCGATAGCGGCGTCGATGCCGCCGGATCGGCTTTCATCGCTGCTGAAAATTTGTTCAACGCGTCCTGGTACTTGCCCTGCGCAGCCAGCACCGAGCCGTCCTGCACCAGCGGCTGGGCTGCCTCGTTGGGCTGGACTGTGGCATAGGCATGGGTGCCGACCAGCGCCAGCAACAACGTCAAAATGCGAATTTTTTTCATCGGGCGAGCTTCACTAATTGATAAGATTGGAATTAGTATAATTGCTTTCGCCCTCGGAAAATGGCAGCATCGACGGAATGTACAATTTGATACTTTCGTGGCTCTTTCTTCTGGCGATAGGCCAGGCCTTCCTGATGACGGCGACGCTGCTCAGCGTGCGCCAACCGGAGATGCGCACCGCCAACCGGCTGTTGTCCGCGCTGCTGCTGGTGTTCGCGGCCATCATCGGCCATAACTGGCTGGGCCTCAACCACCTCTATCAGCAGTATCCGCACAGCGCGCTGGCCATCGTCACCCTGGGGCTGGCGGTCGGACCGCTGCAATATCTCTACCTGCACGCGATGCTGTCGGACCAGCCTTTGGGCCGGCGCGCGCTGCTGCACTTCGTGCCCTTCGCCGTCGCCACGCTGGCGATGACACCGTTCTACCTGCGCTCGGCCGAAGAGAAGCTGGCGTGGATGCATCAATGGCATGGCTGGCCGTGGTACCTGAGCGTGGCGGGACTGGCCAAGCTGGCCATCCTGCTGACCTACATCCGCGCCACCTACCGGCTGGTGGGCCGGGTGCCCGCCGATTCCGACCTGGTGCGCGACCTGCGGCGCCTGATGGGGATGTGGCTGGTGAGCGCGGCGCTGAGCATCGTCGCGCTGGCGATGGCGGTGCTGGATGTGGAGTGGCCGCTGTCCACCGACGCGATGGACGGCATTTCGCTGATGCTGTTCGTGTTCGCGACCGCGTTCACGGCAATGCGGCTGCCGCTGGGTTATCGTCCGCGCGCGCTGCCGCCGCCCAAACAACGCTACGCCAGCAAGCAGTTATCCACCGCCGACCGCGATGCCTTCCTCGCGCGCCTGAACGCCTGCATGGAACAGGAGCAGCCCTACCGCCACGGCGAATTGAAGCTGGAAGACCTGGCCGCGCAGGTGGCGATGACGCCGCACGAACTGTCCCAGCTGATCAACGAGAACTGCGGCGCCAATTTCGCCGATTTCCTCAACCGCCACCGCGTGGAAGCCTTGAAACAGGCCTTGCAGGGCCCCGAGCAAGCCAGCGCCAGCATCCTCGATCTGGCGATACAGTCCGGATTTAACAGCAAAAGCGCGATGAACCGCGTATTTAAAAAGCAGACCGGCATGACGCCGGGCGAGTTCCGCGACCAGGCCAAAACACCCGCGTAGCAGGTGCCAAATCATCATTTGAGACGCAAAACGCGGTGTGCGACGGCACACTGGGCTCTTCTCAACACGGAGCTTCACATGAAAACCACCCGCATTCTGGCTAGCCTTTCCCTCCTCCTCTGCGCCCAGGCCTGGGCCGGCCAGCAGACCTGGATCACCAACGTCAAGCTGGTGTCGCCGGAAAAGCTGGACCGCATCGAGACCGGCAGTGTGCTGATCGAGGACGAACGCATCGTCCGCGTCGAACGCGGCGCCGGCAAAAAAGCCCCGGCCGGCGCCCGCCGCATCGACGGCAAAGGCCAGTACCTGACGCCCGGCCTGATCGACTCGCACGTGCACCTGTTCTCGGTCCCCGGCATGAGCTTCGAGCAGGCCGACCAGAAGAAGACCATGGCCGCCGAATACTTCGCGCAGATGCCGCGCTCCTTCCTCTACTATGGCTACACCACGGTGATCGACCTGGCCGCCGGCAGCCGCGAATTCATCGACCGCGTAAAGGCCACGCCGTTGCACCCGGACGTCTACGACTGCGGCGCGCCGCTGGTATTCGCCAACGGCTACCCCTCGTCCTACGCGCCGCCGCAGAGCCGCTTCGAGATGTTCTCCAACTTTATCTACGACCCGGCGCAGGCCGACAAGATCCCCTCCCGCTTCAAGCCGGAGGACTACACCGCCGCCAAGGGCGTGGCGCGGGTCAAGGCCGATAACGCCATCTGCGTCAAAACCCACTTCGAGCACGGCTTCGGCACCATGCACAACCTGCCGGTGATGAGCCCCGGGGTGTACGCGGATGTACGGACGGCCGCCAGCAAGGACGGCCTGGTGCTGGTCACCCACGGCAATTCGTTCGAGGCACAGACCTTCGCCGTCAACGGCGGCGTCGACGTGCTGGCGCACGGCATGTGGCACTGGGGAACGATGGACAAGGAAAGGGAACTGCCGGCCGAGATCAAGCAGCTGCTCGACCAGATCGCCGAGCGCAAGATCGGCTACCAGGCGACGATGCAGGTGCTGTATGGCCTGAACGCCTACTTCGAACCGGCCTACCTGAACCACCCGGCGCTGGCCAAGCTGCTGCCGCCGGCCATGCTGGCCTGGCTCAAGACGCCCGAAGGCCAATGGTTCAAGCAGGAGCTGGCGGAAGATGAAACCGATGCGGCGGTGTTGAAGGGCATGGAAGCGCCGCTGCGCCGCCAGCAGCAGGTGGTAGCCTACCTGGCCAGCAAGGACGCCAACTTCGTGTTCGGCACTGATACGCCGTCGTCGCCGACCTACGGCAACATCCCCGGCCTGAACGGCTACCTGGAGATGCAGGACCTGCACCAGGCCGGCCTGTCGCTGGCGCAGCTGTTCAAGGCGGCCACCATCAACAACGCCCGCACCTTCAGGATCGATGCGCAGGTGGGCACCATCGAAGCGGGCAAGGTCGCGAACCTGGTGCTGATGAAGATGTCGCCGCTGGCCGATATCCGCGCCTATGACAGCATCGACACCGTCTGGGTACGCGGCAAACAGGCTGCTCGCGGCAGCCTGTCGGTCAAACAGTAATTACAGCGCCAGGCGTGCGCGCGCGGCGTCGTATTCCTGCTTCAGGCGCGCCACCATGTCGGCGGTGGTTGGCACGTCGTCCATCAGGCCCACGCCCTGGCCTGCGCCCCAGATGTCGCGCCAAGCCTTGGCGCTGGCCGAACCGAAGTTCATTGAGCTCTTGTCGGCCTGCGGCAGCGCTTCCGGGTCCAGGCCGGCGGCGACGATGGATTTTTTCAGGTAGTTGCCGTGCACGCCGGTGAACAGGTTCGAATACACGATGTCCGCCGCAGTCGATTCCACGATCGCATTGCGATAGTCGTCGCTGACGTTCGATTCCTGCGTCGCCAGCCAGCGCGAGCCGATGTACGCGAAGTCCGCGCCCATCGCCTGAGCCGCCAGGATCGCATCGCCGGTGGCGATGGAGCCGGACAGCGCGATCGGGCCCTTGAAGAATTTGCGGATCTCGCCGACCAGCGCGAACGGCGACAAGGTGCCGGCATGGCCGCCGGCGCCGCTGGCCACCAGGATCAGGCCATCGACGCCCGCTTCCAGCGCCTTCTGGGCATGGCGGATCGAGACCACGTCGTGCAGGACGATGCCGCCGTAGCTGTGGATCGCGTCCAGCATCTCTTTCGGCGGCGCGCGCAGCGAGGAGATGATGATCGGGATCTGGTGCTTGACGCAGACTTCCACGTCATGCGCCAGGCGGTCGTTCGACTGGTGCACGATCTGGTTGACCGCGATCGGGCCGACGCGCTTGTCCGGATTGGCGGCCTGGAATTCGGCCAGCTCTTTCTGCAAATCGGTCAGCCACACGTCCAGCAGCTCGGCCGGGCGGGCGTTCAGCGCCGGGAAGGAGCCGACGATGCCGGCCTTGCACTGCGCCGCGACCAGGGCCGGGCCGCTGGCGATGAACATCGGGGATGCGATAACTGGGAGGGTAAGGTTTTGCAACGCTGCTGGCAGGGCCATGGCGAACTCGCTGTCGGTGAGTTAAGGAAAATCGATTATAGATCGAAAATAGTACGACCGTGCCGAAACTAGGCGGCTTCCTCTATATTTCCTGGCGACTACTCCTCAACTACTCATTGAGTAAGTACTCACCCTCGATACGAGCCGCAGCGGCGCGCACCAGCTGGCCGACCGCCCAGGCGCCAACCTGCTCCGGCGTCTGCTTCAGGAAGTTGGTGTTGGCCTTTTCAAACACCGGCATCGCCATCAGCAGCGGCGGCACGTCCGCCAGCGGGATGCGCTGGCGCTCCAGCAGCAGGAACTTCAGCAGCACCTTCAGCGCGTTCTGCGCGTTGCGCACCGGATCGGCCTCCAGGTACTCCAGCCGCGAACGGGCCCGCGCCAGCGCGCCGGCCACGTCGTCGAACGGCTTGCCGTGGCCGGGGATCACCAGCCGCACGTCCAGTCCTTCGATCACGTCCAGCGTGGCGCGTTCCTCGGCGAAGCCGGACTGGCCGTCGAGCTCCGGGAAGATGATGCCGAAGCCGTTTTCCCACAGCGCGTCCGCCGAAATCAGCAGCCGCTCCTGCGGGCAGTAGAAGATCAGCGAATGCGGATCGTGGCCGGGCGCGCCCAGCGCCTGCCATTCCATGTCCGCCAGTGTCAGCACGTCGCCGGGGGCGATGGTGGCGTCGAAGGTGAATCGCTCGCAGCGCTGGCCGGTGGCCTTGAAGCTGAGCGCCTCCACGTCCCAGCGCCGCACCTTGTCCGCCTCGGCCACCGGGATCGAGGTGCGGCTGCCGAAATGCGCCTGCAAGGTGGCGTTGCCACCGCAATGGTCGGAGTGCAGATGGGTGTTGACGATCTGGTCGAGATGGCGGCCGTGCAGCGCATGGCGCACCAGCGCCAGCGTTTGCGGCGCGTGGCTCAGGTAACCGGTGTCGATGATGGCCGTGTCGTGGCGGCCCAGCAGCATCACGTTGTTGGACGACAGCCAACCCCGTTCAAACACCTGAATGGTATCGGGGAGCGCGTTCATTCGTCGTCGAAGTTGATTAATTGTTCACGACGGCGGATTTCCGCCCACACGCCGCGCTTGTAGTCGTCGTCCGCCTTGGACCAGGCGATGATCTCCGGGATCGTGCGCATGCAGCCCATGCAATACAGGCGGTCGGCGTCCATTTTGCACAGGCTGACGCAGGGCGACGGCACCGGTGTGGCCAATTCCGGCGCACCGGGGGAAATTAGGTTAGCTGGTTCACTCATGCCGCCATTATGCCCGCGAACGCGCTTGACTTGGTGATTTTCAAGTCTATACTACCATCCATGTAGATGGTAACCGGATGGAGACTCATGGCAAAGCAAGAATTAAAACTGAAGACCGCTGAATCGGAAAAGATCACGATCAACCTCGGTCCTATCGACCTGGGACAAATTGACCTGTTGGTGCAGGAAGGGTTTTATTCCAACCGCACCGACTTGATACGCACAGCGATCCGCAATCAGTTGAACCAGCACGCCGACGTCGTGAAACAGACGGTGGCGCGCAAAAGCCTGGTACTCGGGATGCAGCACTATTCGCGCGCCGACCTCGAAGCCACCCAGGCGGCGGGACAGCGGCTGCAAATCCAGGTACTGGGGTTGGCCAGCATCGCCAGCGACGTTTCCGTCGAACTGGCGCTGGCGACGATTGAATCCATCTTCGTATTGGGATCGCTGCACGCCAGCGCCGTGCTCAAAACCGCACTGGCAAAACGCATCCATTAAGGGAGCATCATGAAATTACCGTTGTTTTCACACATGCGCGAAGCGGCGCAAAAACTGATGAACAGAAGCGCATCGGCCGCCATCCAGCAGGCCATGGACAGCCTGCGCGGACATCCGTCCATGCGGCCGGCCGCGCCGGCGCAACCGGCGATGCGCGACATCAATCCGCCGCCACGGCCCACCGTGGAAGCGGCGCCCGAAGTCACGGCCAAGGCAGCGCCGCCGTCCGATGGCGCCAGGCCGAATCCGGCCACGCATCCGACCGAGTTCGCGCAGGATATGCTGAACCGCATGGGCATCAAGGTCGACCTGCAAGCCAATATCGACCGCGCCATCGATGTCGGCGCCATCATGCATCCGGCGCCGGAAGTGGCCTTGCCGGACGGCGCGCAATTCATCAAGAGCAGCTACACCAACCACGCCGGCACCCGCAACTACAAGCTGTACATCCCGGCCAGCTATCACGGTCAGGCGATGCCGCTGCTGGTGATGCTGCACGGCTGCACCCAGAACCCCGACGATTTCGCCGTCGGCACGCAGATGAACCAGGTGGCGGAGGAAATGGAGTGCTTCGTGGTCTATCCGGAGCAGACCGCCAACGCCAACCAGAGCAAATGCTGGAACTGGTTCAGCGCCATCGACCAGCAGCACGGCCAGGGCGAACCGTCCATCATCGCCGGCATCACGCAGCAGATCATCGACGACTACCCTGTCAACGAACGCCAGGTGTATGTGGCCGGCCTGTCGGCGGGCGGCGCGATGGCGGTCATCGTCGGCACGCTGTACCCGGAACTGTTTGCGGCGGTGGGCGTGCATTCGGGGCTGCCGTTCGCCTCGGCGCAGGACCTGCCGTCGGCGCTGACCGCCATGAAGCGCGGCGTTGCCACGCCGCGCAAGGCCGGCGACGGCTCGCAGCCCATCATCGTCTTCCACGGCGACAGCGACAACACCGTCCATCCGCGCAATGGCGAACAGGTGATCGAACAGCTGCTGCACAGCCAGCAGGGCAAACAGTCGGTGCAATCGGGCAGCGTGCCGAATGGCCACCGCTACACGCAGACCACCCACACCAAGGCGGACGGCACGCCGATCGGCGAGCACTGGGTAGTGCACGGCGCCGGCCATGCCTGGTCCGGCGGCAACGGCAGCGGCACCTACACCGACGCCAAAGGCCCGGACGCCAGCCGCGAGATGCTGCGCTTCTTCCGCACCGTCAGCTAAGCTTTTTAACAACATTCATATTGCGACAGTAGGACAATTGTCCTACAATCTCCCGACAACTCAAGCAACGGGAGGCGTGAGCACGAATGGGTACGCGCAAGCAGATCGTGGATGCCGCGAACCGGCTGTTCTACCAGCAAGGGTATGAACGGACGTCGTTCGCGTCCATCGCCGAAGCCGTCGGTATTTCTCGCGGCAATTTCTACTATCACTTCAAGACCAAGGACGAGATCCTTGAGGCGGTCCTCCAGGCGCGCCTGGGGGACACGCGCGCCATGCTGGCCGGCTGGACCGAAGCTGCGGCCACGCCCCTGGAGCGCGTGTTCCGCTTCGTCGACATCGTGGTGACCAACCGCGGCGATATCGAACTTTACGGGTGCCCGGTCGGGACCCTGAGCAGCGAGCTCGCCAAGTTGGGCCATCCTTCGCGCGCGCAGGCCGTGGGCATCTTCGGCGTCTTCCGCGATTGGTTGGGGGAGCAGTTCAAGGAACTCGGCCACTCGGCCAACGCCGACGATCTCGCCCTGCAGGTGCTGGCGTTCAGCCAGGGAGTCGCGACGCTGTCGAACGCTTTCGGCGATCGCGATTACGTGGAGCGCGAAGTGGACCGGCTGAAGACCCGGCTCATGTCACTCGACACTTAACCAAGGAGTAACCACATGTACATCATCCTGCTTCGCTTCTCTGCCAATAAAAGCCAGGCGCCCGCGCACATGGCCGCCCATCGTGAATGGCTGCAAAAAGGAATCGACGATGGCGTATTCCTTCTGGCCGGCAGCATCCGCCCCGGACTGGGTGGCGCCATCCTGGCCGCCGGGCCGGCGCCCGAGGCGCTGCAAGCCCGCATCGACCAGGACCCGTTCGTGGTCCACGACATCGTCAAGGCCGAGATCCTCGACATAGCTCCCAACCACACCGTCCCCGGACTGGCGTTGCTGGCCGAATGACTCAACCGCTAAAACGTTCGATCTTCGCGCGGTTCTGCTCCATGTCGTGATCGGAATCCGCGTAGCGTTTGGCGATGTCGATGAAGTCCTGCTGCAGTTCCAGGAAGGCGTCGACCATGTCGGGATCGAAGTGCTGTCCCCGTCCCTCGATGATGATGGCCACCGCCGCCTCGTGCGACATGCCGGCCTTGTAGACGCGGCGGCTGATCAGCGCGTCGTACACGTCGGCCACCGCCATCAGGCGCGCGGAGATCGGGATGTTGTCGCCGCTCAGGCCTTCGGGATAGCCGCTGCCGTCCCATTTCTCCTGGTGGCCGTAGGCGATCTCCTTGGCGAACTTGAGGAAGTCCACCTCCAGACCCAGCTCGCGCTCGGCCTGGCGGATCGCGTCGCGGCCCAGCGTGGTGTGGGTTTTCATGATCTCGAACTCGTTGCCTTCGAAGCGGCCAGGCTTGAGCAGGATGCGGTCCGGGATGCCAACCTTGCCGATGTCGTGCAAGGGCGCGGACTTGAACAGCAGCTCGATGTTCTTGTCGGTCAAAAAATCGCTGAAGCGCGGATTGGTGCGCAGCTTTTCCGCCAGCGTCTTGACGTAGTGCGCGGTGCGGCGGATATGGTTGCCGGTTTCGCTGTCGCGCGTCTCGGCCAGCGAGGCCATGGTGTGGATGGTCACATCCTGCAAGGCGACGATCTCGCGCGTACGCTTTTCGATTTCGGTTTCGAGGAAGTTGTTCTGGTCGCGCAGGAAGTCGTGCACCCGCTTCATCGACAGCTGGGTCTTGATGCGCGCCTGCACGATCGGCGCGGAGATCGGCTTGGTGATGTAGTCCGCCGCACCCAGGCTCAGGCCGAGCTGCTCGTCCACCGCCTCGCTCATCGCGGTGACGAAGATGACCGGAATGTCGCGCGTGGCGGGATTGGCCTTGAGCGCCTTGCAGACATCGTAGCCACTCATCCCCGGCATCATCACGTCCAGCAGGATCAGGTCCGGCTTGGATTCGCCGTTGGCGATCTTCAGGGCGCGCTCGCCGTTGACGGCGATCTTGGTGCGGTAATCGTCTTCCAGCACGGCGCACAGCAGATCGATGTTGTCCGGGATGTCGTCGACCACGAGGATCGTAGGTTTTGCGTTCATCGGCATTCTCTCTTCACAAGGCGATGTTCAATGCATCGGCGGCGGCCTTCAATTCATCCAGCGCGCCTTCAAAATCATATTGTCCCAGCATGCGCCGCATCTGGCGCGCATGTTCCGCCTGTCCGGCGGCGCTCAGCGCGCCACACAGTCGGTCCAGCAGCTTGACGGCGGCGCCGTCGTCCTGCGCCAGCAGGCGCGCCATCGCGTGCACCTGCGCCGCCAGTTCGGCCATGTCGACCGCCTGCGCGGCCGGTGCAGGTTCGGCGGCATCGGCGGCCGGCTTGCCGTCCAGCGACATCGCCATCGCAATGCGCGCCACCAGATCGTTCAACTCGCCCGCCATGTCGGCGATGGCTTCGTCGCGGCCCTTGGTCGCGCCCATCGCCAGCATCTGCTCCACCTTGCCGGCCGCGTCGGCCATGCCGCCGGCGCCGATATTGCCGGCCAGTCCCTTGACAGTATGCGCCTCGCGCGTGGCGCCGGATAAATCGTTGTTTTCGATGGCGGTGGCGATGCGCTGCATGGCGTCGATCTGGGTTTCGACAAAGCGCGACAGCAGCTTGCGCATCAGCTTAACATTCCCGCCCACCCGCTGTAGCGCGGCTTCCATGCGCAGGCCGGCCACCATCGGCAGCGACTCGTCGCGGGCCGCGCCGGGCGGCGTCTCGGCCTCCACTTCCGGCGCCAGCGGATTCTTCACCGTGACCCAGCGCGCCAGCGTCGTGAACAGCTGCGCCACGTCGATAGGCTTGGCGATGAAGTCGTTCATGCCGGCGGCCAGGCACTTCTCCTTGTCGCCGACCATGGCGTTGGCGGTCATGGCGATCACCGGCAGGTTGGCATGGCGCGCATCCTCGCGCAGCTTGCGGGTGGCGTCGTAGCCGTCCATCACCGGCATCTGGCAGTCCATCAGCACGCCGTCGTAGTCGGCCACGGCGATTTTCGCCAGCGCCATCGCGCCGTTGACGGCGATGTCGACGCGGATGCCGGCGTCGCTGAGGATCTGCTGCGCCACTTCCTGATTGACTTCGTTGTCCTCCACCAGCAGCAGGTAGGCGCCGCGCATCGCCTCTTCGGCCGCCATGTAGTCGGCGCGGCGGCGCGTGCTGCGGCAGCGGCTCAAGTCCTTGCCGAACACGGTGGAAATCGAATCGAGCAGCGTCGACGCGCTGACCGGCTTGTTCAGCATGGCGTCGATGGCGATGCCGCGCGCCTCGTCCATCAACACGTCGCGGTTGTAGGCGGTGACCATGATGAAGGCCGGCGATTCCGCGCCGGCTGCCGTGGCTTGCTCGCGGATCGCCTGCAGCGTCTCCAGGCCGTTCATGCCGGGCATTTGCCAGTCCAGCAGCACGATATTGAATGGCCGGCCTTCGCTGCGGGCCTGCGCCACCATGTCGACGGCGCGCCGGCCGCTGTCGGCGCAGGCGGCGTTGAACTGCATGGTGGCCAGCATGCCCATGAAGATTTCGCGGGCGCTGGCGTTATCGTCCACCACCAGCGCGCGCAGGCCGGAGATGTCCGGCAGCGGCAGCGGCGCCTCGACGGTGGCGACGCCGAATACCGCCGTGAAGTAGAAGGTGCTGCCGACGCCGGGCTGGCTTTCCAGCCCGATCTCGCCGTCCATCAGCTCGACCAGGCGCTTGCTGATGGTCAGGCCCAGGCCAGTGCCGCCGTGGTGGCGCGTGGTGGAGGTGTCGGCCTGCGAGAAGGCCTGGAACAGGCGCGCCTGCTGCTCCGGCGTCAGGCCAGGGCCGGTGTCGCGCACCTCCACGCGCAGGCGCACGCGCTGGTCGGGCAAGCGCTCCTGCACGTGGATCGTCACCACAATCTCGCCCTGCTGGGTGAACTTGATGGCGTTGTTGGTCAGGTTGATCATCACCTGGCCGAAGCGCAGCGGATCGCCGACCAGCGCCTGCGGCACGTCCGGCGCCACGTCGAACAGCAGCTCCAGGCCCTTGTCCTGCGCCCGCATGACGGACAGGTCGGCGATATTCGCCATCACGTCCTCGACGTAGAAATCGACCTGCTCGAAGGCCAGCTTGCCGGCCTCGATCTTCGAGAAATCCAGGATGTCGTTGATGATGCCCAGCAGGTTCTTGGCCGCGCCTTCCACCTTCTCCAGGTAGTTGCGCTGCTTGGGCGTGAGGTCGGTTTGCAGCGCCAGGTGGGTCATGCCGATGATGCCGTTCATCGGCGTGCGGATCTCGTGCGACATATTGGCCAGGAAGTCGGACTTCATCTTGGTCGCGTCCTCGGCCACCGCCACCGCGCGGCGCAGCTGCTGTTCGGCCGCCAGGCTGGCCGTCATCAGCTTCAGGGCGTGCAGCAGTTCGCCCGTCTCGTCGTGCGAAGTCACTTCGATCACGGAGCTCAGGTCGCCCTGGCCGACCCGCTTGGCGATGCCGATCGCCGCCTCCAGCGGCCGCGTGATCGAGCGCGCGGAAAAGCCGAAGCCTATCCCCACCAGCACCGCCGCGCCGCCCATCAGCGAAATCAGCATCAGCGAAAAGTTGATGTCGGCGCGCGCGCGCTCGGCGCTGGCCATCACCTGGCTTTGCTGCAGCTGGCCCAGGATCCGGATCTGCTCCAGCAGGTGATCCAGCGCCGGCAGCGCGATCGCGTTCATTTTTTCCTCGGCCTGGTCGCGGTCGTCGGCCTCCACCATGTCGGCCACGGCGATGAAGGTGTCGTAGTAGGCGGCGCGCGCCTGCTTGACCTGTTCGATCTGCGCCCGCGCTTCCGGCGTGGCGTCCAGCCTGGCCAGCAGTTCCAGCTGGGCGTCGATATCGAGCTTGATGCGGTCGATGCGGCTGTAGCTGTCGACGCGGTGCTTCTGGTCCTTCTGGATGATCAGCGTGATGATGCGGGTCGCCGCCTCGCGCGATTGCGTATCGATGGCGTTGATGGCTGCGCTGGCGGCCCAGTCCTGATGCAGGATATGGTCGCTCTCGCCGCGGATGGCATAGATGCGGCTCACGCCCACCAGGATCACGCCTATCATCAGCAGGATCAGGATGATGTAGCCGCTGCTGATGCGCGCGCGGATACCCATGTCGCTAAAACGGCGCATCATGCTTCCTTCAGGCTAGCCGGCCGGTTTGGGATGGTCGGCGGGTTGGTCCAAAATATGCTGTTTCAGACAATCCGGGCACCAGCAGCTGGCGCCCGGCGCGGACGGCACCGGCAGCGAGGCCGGCAAATACGTGCACCAGCAGGGCTGCGCCGGCGCCGACGGATCGGCGTCCACCATGGCGCAGCTGAATTGGGCGCCGCAGCGCGAACAGGTGCTCATGGCGCCCTTACGTGTGAGGATGTTCCGCGTGCTCGTCGTCGTCCAGCGGCGGCGGGCTGTCGTCGGGGAAGCGGTGCATGGCCGTGCGCAGCAGCGACATCTGGCCGTTGAACCGGGTGCAGGCGTCGCACACCATCAGGTGCAGCCGCATGCGGGTGCGTTCGATGAAGGACAAATCGCGGTCCATCCCCTCCGACACCAGCCGGTGTACTTCGCGGCAGGTCGGTTTCAAGCCGGTTTTATGTGGTTCCATGGTCGCAGACAATAAGTGAGGCGGTCAGTGGCGCGGTCACGTGGCCTGGCGGTTGCCAAACCAGTTCAAGTCCAGGCATTCGCGCAAGCGCATCCGGGCCCGGTACAGGAGCACCCATGCATTAGACGTTGTAATCGCCAGTTCCTTACAAATTTCGTCGGTTTCCAGCTCCAGCCATTCGCGCATCATGAAAATGCGGGCGGTCTTGGCGGGCAGCTTTTCCAGGCAAATCTCCAGCACCTTGAAGAAATCCTTCTGCTCCAGCGTCGCATCCGGATCGCCCCAGGCCAGCGGCTGTTCGCGGGTGTGGCCGTCGGCCTTGAACAGCGCGTCGATGGCGTCGTCCTCGGACTGGTCCTCGGCGGTGTCGATCTGGCGCTCGCGCGAGCTGGCGCGCAGGCAGTCGATGATCTTGTACTTCAGGATCCCCGTCACATAGGTGCGCAGGGAGGACTGTCCGTTGAAGCGTTCGGGTTTTTCCAGCACGGCGATCAGCGCGTCCTGGACCGCGTCTTCGGCCAGGGCCTGATTCCGTATTTGCAATTGTGCAAATCGAACAAGCAGGGGGCGCATGACTTCCAACTGGCGGTGAAGGGTATCGATAGGGCTCATATGACGGCCAGCGTATCGGATGATCTCTGAAAATACAACCGGATAGCCCTATAATGCATGGTTGATTGCAGCTTCACGCTGTAAAATTGCACAAAATTTTCTAACCGGACTCGCCATGACCCAACTAAGCAACCTTAACTTAGGCATGACTGACGACTTGACCGCGGTGGCGCCGCAGATCAAGGCGCAGATCCTGGCTGAAGCCCTGCCCTACATCCGTAATTTCCATGGCAAGACGATTGTCATCAAATACGGCGGCAACGCAATGACCGACGAGCGCCTGAAACACGGCTTCGCCCGCGATGTCATTTTGCTCAAACTGGTGGGCATGAACCCGGTCGTGGTGCACGGCGGCGGTCCGCAGATCGACAACGCGCTGAAAAAAATCGGCAAGCAAGGCACTTTCGTGCAGGGCATGCGCATCACCGACGAAGAAACCATGGAAGTGGTGGAGTGGGTGCTGGGCGGCGAAGTCCAGCAGGACATCGTGATGCTGATTAATCACTACGGCGGCCAGGCGGTGGGCCTGACCGGCAAGGACGGCGGCCTGATACGCGCCAAGAAGATGGCCATGCCGGACAAGGACAATCCGGGCCAGTTCCTCGACATCGGCTTCGTCGGCGAGATCGACGCGATCAATCCGGCCGTGGTCAAGGCGCTGCAGGACGACGCCTTCATCCCGATCATTTCGCCGATCGGCTTCGGCCAGGATGGCCAGGCGTACAACATCAACGCCGACGTCGTCGCAGGCAAGATCGCCGAGATCCTGAAGGCTGAAAAGCTGATCATGATGACCAATATCGCCGGCGTGCAGGACAAGCAGGGCAACCTGGTGACCGATTTGTCGGCGCGCGAGATCGACGAGATGTTCGCCGACGGGACGATTTCGGGCGGCATGCTGCCTAAAATTTCATCAGCCCTGGACGCGGCCAAGTCGGGCGTCAACACGGTTCACATCATCGACGGGCGAATTGAACACAGTTTATTGCTCGAGGTGTTGACCGAACAGGCTTTTGGCACTATGATCCGGTCTCACTGAAAAAACGGCGATGCACTTTTAGCCGCGATTTCAAGTGCATCGTCATACCAGTACGCCCTTTTAGCTCAGTGGTAGAGCACTCCCTTGGTAAGGGAGAGGCCACGTGTTCAATCCACGTAAAGGGCACCATCTCTGCAGCACCCTCCCCGCTTAGTAAATCCGCTCTACCGTCATGCCGCGTTTGCGCAGCAGTTCCGGCACGCTGCCGTTACCGATCAAATGCAGTATGCCGATCGCCGCCACGCTATTGTTATCGCGCGCCATCAGCTTGGCCATGCCGTCGGCCAGCGTCGGATTGCGTCCGTCCAGCAGCACCTTCTGCACGAAACGGCCGGAAAAGCTGTCGTCCATCTCGGCCTTGAGCGCCAGCGCGTCCAGCCCAATGACATCGGCCTTGCGCCAGGCGTCGGCGATCTCGCGCGCCTGGTTGGCCTGCTCCTTGTCCTCGATGCCGGCGATGGCCTCCTGCAGGAACACCAGCTGCTCGGCGGCGCTCATCTGGTCGAACAGGGCCATCTGGCTCTCGGCCGATTCCAGCTCGACCACTTTCTGGCCGCGCCCGTGCGCCTGTCGCGACAAATGGGCGTCCACCGCCAGCGCCGCCTCGTAGCCCTGGGCCGAGAACTCGCTCACCGTCAGCAGGCTGGCCAGCAGCCAGGGCTTCATCGCCGCCACGGTCTCCGGCTCGATGTTGTACTGCTTGAGCAGGCGGTCCAGCCGCTGGCGCCAGTCGGCCGACAGCTCCGGTCCCGCCGGGCCGCCCCTGACCAGCATGCCGTGGCGCTGCACGGCGCGCATCAGCGGCTGCTGGTCGCCCAGCGGATCGATCTCCAGCGCCAGCACCGGCGCCTTCTTCAACGCGGCCGAGATGCGCGGCTCCAGCGGATAGAAATCGGCCGCGCCAACGTGGATAGTGCCGAACAGGTAAAGTGTATGTCCGCCCTGCTGCACCTTGAACAAGGCGCCGTGGTTGGGGGCTTGCACCTTGTCGGCGGCCCACGCCGGCATGAACGTGAAACTGAACAAAGTCCAGAACATCACTATAATCTGGCGCTGTATGGCTTCCCGCATGGCTTCCTTAGATGACTGACTTGAAGTGAACATTATTACTCGCAACGCCCCGGTGTGGCTATTCGATCTGGATAACACGCTGCACAACGCCTCCCACGCGATCTTCCCGGCGCTCATGGCCAGGATGAACGCCTACATCGCCCATGTGCTGGGCGACGGCGTCACGCCCGCCGGCGCGGACGCCGTCAACGCCGCGCGCACGCTGTACTGGCGGCGCTACGGCGCGACCATGCTGGGATTGGTGAAGCACCATGGCGTCAAAGCGGCGCACTTTCTCGACGAAACCCATCGCTTCGACAGCCTGACCGACATGATCCGCGCCGAACGCGGCCTGCGCCAGCTACTGCGCCGGCTGCCCGGCCGCAAAATCCTGCTGACCAACGCGCCGCACCGCTATTCGACACAGGTGCTGCGCCATCTGGGCTTGCAGCGCCACTTCAGCCACCACATCTCGGTCGAATCGATGAAGGTGCACCGGCAAATGCGGCCCAAGCCGTCCAAGCTGCTGCTGCGCAAACTGATGCGCCGCCACGGACTGACGCCGCGCCGCTGCGTGCTGGTCGAGGATACGTTGGCCAACCTGCGCAGCGCCCACGCGCTGGGCATGCGCACCGCGTGGGTCACGCAGTACCTCGAAGTGGGCGACGCGGTCGGCCTGGCGCATCCGCAAAAAAGGTTAATTCGCCCCGCTTATGTCGATGTCAAAGTAAAATCTGTCAGGAATTTGCCGGCACGCCTGCATCACCTGCGCTGAATCAAATAGTTACACACCCATTCACTTATCCGCGAGATCACATGGCAAGCAACCCGCCGGGCCAGCGCCGCATGCAAATTTTGCAGGCGCTGGCGGAGATGCTGGAACAACCCAAAGGCGAGAAGATCACCACCGCGGCGCTGGCGCGCAAGCTGGAGTTTTCCGAGGCCGCGCTGTACCGGCACTTCGCCAGCAAGGCGCAGATGTTCGAGGGGCTGATCGAGTTTATCGAGTCGTCGGTGTTCGGCTTGATCAACCAGATCGCCGAGCGCCAGAACGACGGCCTGGCGCAGGCGCGCGACATCCTCGGCATGCTGCTCAACTTCGCCAGCCAGAATCCCGGCATGACGCGGGTGCTGACCGGCGAGGCGCTGGTGAACGAGGACGAACGCCTGCAACTGCGCATGAACCAGTTCTACGACCGCGTCGAACTGGCGCTGAAGCAGGCCTTGCGGCTGGCCGTGACCGAAGGCCAGGCGCACGAGGCGGAAGTGGCCGCGCGCGCCGGCATGCTGGTGAGTTTCATCATCGGCCGCTGGCACCGATACGCCAAGAGTGGATTCAAGAACAACCCGGCGCAGGACGCGCCGCTGCAAATAGCCCTGTTGCTGCCGTACGTAGAAGATGAACGCTGAATGCTTTGCACTGCTCGATGACGCCAGCCCGGAAGGTACGCAAACTCCGGGCGCGCGTTCGCGCCTGTACACCGGCCACACCGGCACCCTGCGCTGCGACGACATCGGCCAGTGGCCGCAGCTGCTGGAGCAGATGCAGGCGGCGCTGACGCGCGGCGAATACGCCGTCACCGTGTGCAGCTACGAGCTGGGCGCGGAGCTGCTGGAGCTGGACGCCTCCGCTCCCCGTGCCGCAGATGCCCCGCCGCTGGCGCAGATCCTGCTGTTCTCGCACTGCGCCCAGCTGTCGTCGGACGAGGTGGGCGACTGGCTGGCGGCGCGCTCCTTCCCGGTCGACCGTCCGTCCGGCATCGCCAACGTCCGCGCCAACATCGACCAGGAAGCCTTTAGCGGCGCCCTGGCGCGCATACACGACTACATCGAGGCCGGCGATACCTACCAGGTCAATTACACGTACAGGCTGCGTTTTGACGCCTTTGGCAGCATCCACGCGCTGTACGCGCGCCTGCGCGGCCGTCAACCGGTGCCCTACGGCGCGCTGGTGCGGCTGGAGGACGGCACGGCCATCCTGTCGCTGTCGCCCGAACTGTTCGTGCGCCACGAGGGCGGCGTGCTGACCGCGCGCCCGATGAAGGGCACCGCGCCCGCCGCGCCGCCATCGCAGCCGGCCGAAAACATCCTGCGCGCCACCACGCTGGCCGCCGATCCGAAGAACCGCGCCGAAAACCTGATGATCGTCGACCTGCTGCGCAACGACATCGCCCGCATCGCGCGGACCGGCAGCGTGACGGTGCCCGCGCTGTTCGAGGTGCACCGCTACAGCAGCGTGCTGCAAATGACGTCCACCATCATCGCCCAACTGCGCGACGACGCCACGCTGGCCGACATCTTCACCGCGCTGTATCCGTGCGGCTCGATCACCGGCGCGCCCAAGCGGCGCACGATGGAGATCATCCGCGAGCTGGAGCCGGACCCGCGCGGCATCTACACCGGCGCCATCGGCTGGTTCGATCCGCGCAAGGATGGCAAGGTGGGCGACTTCTGCATGTCGGTGCCGATCCGCACGCTGACGCTGCAGGCGCCGGACAGCCCGAACGGCGCGCGCCGCGGCGAGATGGGCGTGGGCGCAGGCATCGTCTTCGACAGCGACGCGCAGGAGGAATACGCCGAATGCCAGCTGAAGGCGCGCTTCCTCACCGGCCTGAAAAACGACTTCGAGATTTTCGAGACCATGCGCGCCACGCGGGCGGACGGCGTGCGCCATCGCGCGCGCCATCTGAAGCGGCTGGCGGCATCGGCGGCCTGCTTCGGCTACGCCTGGGACGCGGCGGCGGCCGACGCCTACCTGGACACCGCCTGCGCGATGCTCGATGCGGGCGTCGACTACCGGCTGCGATTGGCGCTCAGTTCAGCGGGCGCGTTCTCGGTGCAGCATGCGCCGCTGGCGCCGTTGACGGAACCGGTCCGCGTGCTGCTGGCGCCGGACGCCACCGAGTCCGGCGACCTGTTCCTGCGTCATAAGACCAGCATCCGCAGCCGCTACGACGCCGCCTGGCGCGAGGCCGAAGCGCAGGGCGCTTTCGATACGCTGTTCTTCAACGAGCGCGGCGAGCTGACCGAAGGCGGCCGCACCAGCGTCTTCGTGCGCGTGGACGGCCGCTGGCTGACGCCGCCCCTGAGCAGCGGCGTGCTGCCCGGCGTGATGCGCGGCGTGCTGCTGGACGATCCGCAGTGGCAGGCCGGCGAAGCCGTCATCACGCGCGCGATGCTGGCGGCGGCCGATGAAATCATCGTCTGCAACGCACTGCGCGGCGCCATGCGAGCCGTCCTGGTCAACTAAGAGCGCCACGCCAATCGGGATAGGCCGAGCGGAAGTAGGAAAATCTCGGCCTGGCTGGACCGGCGCCTCAGCATCACAGGTCGATCATCATTTCGAAGCCGCCCCAGACCATGCGCTTGCCGTCGAACGGCATGTTTTTCGGATCCATGAAGTGGGCGATGCGCGGGTCTTTCATCACCTTCTCGTTGATCTCGTCGCGCGCGGCGCGGTTGGCGTAGACGATCCACGAAAACACCACGGACTCGCCATCCTTCAAATCGACGCTGAGCGGGAACGACGTCACCTTGCCAGGCGGGACATCGTCGCCGATACATTCGCGGAATTCGAGCGCGCCGAATTCCTTCCAGACCTTGCCGCATTCAAGCGACATCTTCTTGTACGCATCAACATTTTCCTTCGGCACCGGAATCACAAAACCGTCTACATAGGACATGGCTGTCTCCTTCTCAGTTTGGAAATTCAGGGTAGCCAAATATGGCCGATTTGACAAGCAGTGCCGTGCGCGCCGTTGAATGGGGTAAGCTTGGATACCAAAGAAAATTGGGAGAGCTGCATGACGATCAACGCGGGCCGACTGTTTGCCGTTGTGGTACTCGCTGGCATGCTGGCGTCATCGGGACTGGCACGGGCCGCCCCGCTGATCCGCCTGGGCTCGGACGATTGGTGTCCGTTCGTGTGCGCGGTCGACGGCAAGCCGCCCACTGGCTATCTGGTGGAACTGACCGCGCTGGCGATGGCGCTGGAAGGGTATCGGGCGGAACCGGTGCTCATGCCGCTCAACCGCGCCATCACGCAAACGGCGCATGGCGATATCGAAGGGGTGTACGCGCCGCCGATCGATCAGCGCCTGCGCCTGAGCGCTCCCCTGGCGCAGTCGCGGGCCTGCTTCTACACGCGGGCAGGCGACGACTGGACATTCCACTCCATCGGCTCGCTCAAAAGACTCGTGGTCGGCGTGATCGACGACTACGGCTACGACGACGGGGCGATGGATGCCTATATTGCCGAAAACCGGCATAAACCGTCCCTCATCGCGCTCGCCTTCGGCGCGTCGGCCGGCACCACCAATGTGCAGAAATTACTGGGCGGACGCTATCGTGTGGTGCTGGAACATGCCGCCGTCATGGCGCAATTGAGCAAACGGCTCGACGTGGCCGACCGCGTCCGCCAGGCGGGCTGTCTCGACCACGAACTGCCCCTGACCATCGGCTTCGCGACGCAGGACATGCGGGCCGACACCTGGATCCGCGCGCTCGCCGACGGCATGCGCAAGCTGGAGGCTTCCGGCGAGCTGAAGGCGCTGCAAAAGCGCTACAAGATCGACTAGATCGTGGGGGCGAAGCGGCGGCGGTAGGCGCCCGGCGTGGTGGCGGCCAGGCGGCGAAAGTGGTGGCGCAACGATTCCTCCGACCCGAAGCCGGCGCGCTCGGCGATCTGCGCCAGCGGCACGTCCGGCACTTCCAGCATCTCCTTGACGATGGCGATACGCTCGCGTATCAGCCATTCGACCGGGCCGAGGCCGGTGGCCTGCTGGAACTGGCGCTGCAGGGTGCGCGGACTCATGGCGGCGCGTTCTGCCATGCTGCTGACGGTGTGCGGCTGTTCGGGATGGCTGCGCAGCCAGTCCATCAGCCGCGACAGGCGGCCCTGCTCGCCCTGCGCCATCGGCCGCGGCAGGAACTGCGCCTGGCCGCCTTCGCGATGCGGCGCCACCACCAGCCGCTGCGCCACCAGGTTGCCGACCTTGGCGCCGTAATCCCTACGCACCAGATGCAGCAGCATGTCGAGTCCGGCGGCCGAACCGGCGGCGGTGATGATTTGGCCGTTGTCCACGTACAGGTCGTCGGGCTGGACCTGGATCTGTGGATAACGTTGCGCCAGGCGGTCGGCGTAGCGCCAATGGGTGGTGGCGCGCTGGCCGTCCAGCACGCCGGCGGCGGCCAGCACGAACACGCCGGAGCAGATCGAGCACAGGCGGGCGCCGCGACGGTGGGCGGCGCGGATCATGTCCAGCACGGCCGGCGGCGGGACCTCGTCGGCGTCGCGCCAGCCGGGGATGACGATGGTGTCGGCCCGTTCCAGCAGCTCGGGCGCGTATGGCGCCTGCACGGTGATGCCGCCGGCCGCGCGGATAGTGCCGGGTTCGACGGCGCAGACGGCGAAGTCGTACCAGTCCACCTCCAGCTCGGGGCGCTCCAGCGCGAACAGTTCGACCGTGCAGCCGAACTCGAAGGTGCACAGGCGGTCGTAGGCCAGTGCGACAACCAGATGTTTTTTCATGACGTAATCTTAACGCAGAATGGCAGATGCGCCACTGCCGGCGACGGCGACGGCGTCGCACAATGGCGTCACTGTCCACTCATTGAAGGAGATCACGATGTCCGCCAAGTCCCTCGTCGCCGCCATACCCGCCGCCGCCAGCAGCGACGCGCTGGCCCGCTTTGAAGCCAGCTTCAGCTACGAAACCGACTGCTGGGACGTGCACGATGCGCTGACCAACGGCCCGCAGGATTTCGTCTTGCTGGATGTGCGCGGCACGGAGAAATACGCGGCCGGCCACGTGCCGGGCGCGCTGGACCTGGCGCACCGCAAGATCATCGGCTCCAGGCTGGCCGAGTTCCCGGCCGACACGCTATTCGTGGTGTATTGCGCCGGCCCGCACTGCAACGGCGCCGCCCGCGCCGCCGTCCGGCTGGCGCAGCTGGGCCGTCCGGTCAAGCTGATGCCTGGTGGGATTACTGGTTGGATAGATGAGGGCTTCGCCCTCACGACAACGGCGCAACCACATCCAGCCATTGCGTGATGGCATGCGGTGCACTCGCATTCATGCGCATATCAAAGAGGATTTGGCGCTTTGCACGCACGTGCGCCGTGGTAAAGGCATGCAGTACCGGGGTCAGTTCCGTGACCCCATTCCCGTTATTATAAAACTTCCACAAACTTCCCATCTTTGAAATAGCCTCTCGCGGTCCGGCCGTCGAGTTCGCGGATCACCAGATTGGGGTCTTGCGGATCAGCACTGAAAATTGGCGTGCCAGGCTCAGCGAGCACATCGGCTAGTGTGATCACGGCGCGCCTGCCAAAGTTGCGCGGTCGTACCAGTTGATGGGCTGTCGACGGTTTGGTCCGGAGGGTAATGCTGCCAACCGAGATATCAAGCAAGTCGCTATTGCGCGCCATGGCGCCTCCACTCTGACGATTGAGCCGCCGGGGCAGCCACTACTGGTAGACCCCGGCGCTGCTCAAAAGTTCAGCACAACTTACATCGCCAGCGCTTTTTCCACCGCGCCAACCAACTGCTTGTCGCTAGGCGTGACTTTGCTGCCGAAGTTTTCCACCACCTTGCCGTTGCGGTCGATCAGGTATTTATGGAAGTTCCAGGCCGGCGCCTTGCCGGTGATTTTGATCAGGTTGGCGAACAGCGGATTCGGCTCCTTGCCCGACACCACCGACTTGGCGAACATCGGGAACTTCACGCCGTAGGTGTTGTAGCAGAAATCGGCGATCTCCTTGCTGCTGCCCGGCTCCTGCTGGCCGAAGTCGTTCGACGGGAAGCCCAGCACCACCAGGCCCTTGCTGCCGTACTTGGCGTACATCGCTTCCAGGCCTTCGTACTGGCTGGTGAAGCCGCAGTAGCTGGCCGTGTTGACCACCAGGATCACCTTGCCGGCGTACTGGCACAGGTCCTGCGGCGACTCGTCCTGCAGGCGCTTGAAGGTCTGCTTGAGGATGACCGGACAGCTGCCCGCCGCAGCGGCCGGGGCCGCCATCGGCGCGGCGGCGGGCGCCTGCGCAAACGCGGACGCGCTGGCCAGCAACGTCAGCGAGGAAAGCAGGCATAACTGGGCAAAGGTCTTGGACATGGTGATGGGCCGAAAAAGGGAAAAAACCATTCTATGCCAAACGCCAACACCCTGCTTGCCGAGGCTGTGAATAACAATTTTATGCCCCGCGCACGATTGAGCGAAATTAAGAAAATGACACTCCCCTGCTCCACACTCGATTCCAGATCCGACGCGAGGAGACCGTGATGAGAATACTGTGTTTGCTGTGTTTGCTATGTCTGCTAATGGGCACTGCCCAGGCGCAGGTGGCGCCACTGCCGAATATGACGACCACCCAGGTCACGGTTTCCGGCCTCTCGTCCGGCGCCTACATGGCGGTGCAGTTCGAAGTAGCCTTCTCGGAAACGGTGCGGGGCGCCGGCATCATCGCCGGCGGGCCGTACTTCTGCTCGCAGGGCAGCGTGTTCACCGCCACCACCAGTTGCAGCTGTACCAGCGAGCTGTTCACCTGCCGCGTGCGCCCCGGCGCCACCCGCATCAACGACCTGATCGCCTTCACCGACTGGTTCGCCGGCGGCGGCAGCATCGACCCCACCGCCGCGCTGGCCGGCCACCATATCTGGATGCTGTCCGGCAGCGCCGATACCGTCGTGCCGCAGGCGGTGATGACCGACCTGTACTTCTACTATCGCCACTATGTCGACGCCGACCACATCTCCTACACCCGCACCTTGCCGGCCGAGCACGCGATGCCGACCGACCAGTACGGCAACACTTGCAGCACGCTGGGCACGCCCTACATCAACAACTGCGGCTACGATGCGGCGGGCGAGCTGCTACGATGGCTCTACGGCCCGCTCACGCCGCGCAACAACGGTACGCTGAGTGGCCGCCTGATCGCCTTCGACCAGTCGGATTTCCTGACGCTGCCGAGCTGGCACGGCATGGCCAGCACCGGTTATCTATACGTGCCCAAGGCCTGCGACGGCAACAGCGGCGCCGGATGCAAACTGCACGTGGCCTTCCACGGCTGCCTGCAAGACCTGGACAGCATCGACACCACCTTCGTCGAACACGCCGGCTACAACGCCTGGGCCGACAGCAACAAGATCGTGGTGCTGTATCCGCAAGCGTCGGCGATCTACCCGTACACCAATCCCAACGCGTGCTGGGACTGGTTCTCCTATGACGATCCGCGCTTTGCGCAGAAATCCGGCCACCAGATGGCGGCCGTCAAGGGCATGGTCGACCGGCTGACCGGCGTGGCGCCGGCCACCGTGCTGGTGAGGCTAGGC
Organism: Duganella sp. GW821-FHT07G03; assembly: GCF_059418605.1. NCBI lineage: Bacteria > Pseudomonadati > Pseudomonadota > Betaproteobacteria > Burkholderiales > Oxalobacteraceae > Duganella > Duganella sp. GW821-FHT07G03. Next base: position 170,177 of record NZ_JBWKQE010000008.1, on the reverse strand, counting down.
GCGCAGGACTAGATACCGCCGAGGCAGATGTATTTGATGACCAGGTAGTCGTCCAGCCCGTAGTGCGAGCCCTCGCGCCCCAGGCCCGACTGCTTGACGCCGCCGAACGGCGCGATCTCGTTGGAGATCAGGCCGGTGTTGACGCCCACCATGCCGCTCTCCAGCCCTTCCGCCACGCGCCAGATGCGGCCGATGTCACGCGAATAGAAATAGCTGGCCAGGCCGAATTCGGTGTTGTTGGCCAGTTCCACGGCCTGTTCGTCGGTCGTGAAGCGAAACAGCGGCGCCAGCGGGCCAAAGGTTTCCTCGGTGGCGACGATCATGTCGCTGGTGACGTCGGCGATCACGGTCGGCTGGAAGAAGCTGTGGCCCAGCGCATGGCGCTTGCCGCCTGCCAGCAGGCGACCGCCCTTGGCCAGCGCATCGGCCACGTGCTGCTCAACCTTTTGTACCGCCTTCTCGTCAATCAGCGGGCCTTGCGTCACGCCGTCTTCCGCGCCGTTGCCGACCTTGAGCTTGGCCACGGCGGCCACCAGCTTTTCAGCGAACTGCTCGTACACGCCGTCCTGCACGTAGATGCGGTTGGCGCAGACGCAGGTCTGGCCGGCGTTGCGGTACTTGGAGGCCAGCGCGCCCTCCACCGCCGCATCGAGGTCGGCGTCGTCGAACACGATGAAGGGCGCGTTGCCGCCCAGTTCCAGCGACAGCTTCTTGATGGTCTTGGCGCTCTGCTCCATCAGCAGGCGGCCCACCGCCGTCGAGCCGGTGAAGGTCAGCTTGCGCACGGTCGGGTTGGACGTCATCTCCGCGCCGATGTCCTTCGGCGTGCCGGTCACCACGCTGAACACGCCGGCCGGCACGCCTGCGCGTTCGGCCAATACCGCCAGCGCCAGCGCGCAATACGGCGTCGATTCGGCGGGCTTGAGCACCATCGGACAACCGGCGGCCAGCGCCGGGCCGGCCTTGCGGGTGATCATCGCGATCGGGAAATTCCACGGCGTGATGGCGGCGCAGACGCCGATCGGCTCCTTGGTCACCACCAGGCGGCGGTCCGGCCACGGCGAGGCCAGCGTTTCGCCGGACACGCGCTTGGCTTCCTCGCCAAACCATTCGATGAACGATGCGCCATAGGCCACCTCGCCGCGCGACTCGGCCAGCGGCTTGCCCTGCTCCGCCGTCATCAGCTGCGCCAGGTCTTCGGTGTTTTCCAGGATCAGGTCATTCCACTTGCGCAGGATGACGGCGCGTTCCTTGGCGCTCTTCTTGCGCCACGCAGGCCACGCGGCGTTGGCGGCGGCGATGGCGCGGCGCGTCTCGGCGGTGCCCATCAGCGGCACAGTGCCGAGCTGCTCGCCGGTGGCGGGATTGGTCACGGCCAGCGTGGCGCCGTTGTCGGCATCGCTCCACTCGCCGTTGATGTAGGCCTGCTGGCGCAGCAGGCTGGGATCTTTAAGTTGCAACATGGGTAAGCTCCTTTATTCGACGGTGAACGAGGACAAATCGGGATGCGGCTCGGGATACGCCAGGTCCATGCCTTCCAAGGTCTCCAGCAGCAGGCTGGCGACCACCAAATTGCGGTGGGTCTTGGAATTGGCAGGCACCACATACCACGGCGCATGCGGCGCGTTGGTCTCGCGGATGGCCTGTTCGTAAGCGCGCTGGTACTCGCCCCATTTCTTGCGCTGTTCGACGTCGGCCGGATTGAATTTCCACTGCTTGTCGGGATCGTCCAGCCGCTCCTGCAAGCGCTGGCGCTGTTCTTCCTTAGAGATGTGCAGGAACACCTTAACGATCACCGTGCCCGTCTCCGCCAGCATGCGTTCGAAATCGCGGATCTGCGCGTAACGGCGCTGGCATTCCTCGCCGTCGACCATGCCCTGCACCTTGGTGATCAACACGTCTTCGTAGTGGCTGCGGTTGAAGATCGCGATCTCGCCCTTGACCGGTACTTGCTGATGCACGCGCCACAGGTAGTCGTGCGCCAGTTCGTTGTCGGTCGGCTGCTTGAAGGCGGCGGCGCGTATGCCCATCGGGCTGATGCCGCTGAACATGGCGCGTATCGTGCCGTCCTTGCCGGCGGTGTCCATGCCCTGCAAGATCAGCAGCACCTTCTGCTTATGCTGCGCATACAGCTTGTCCTGCAAGGCGCCGATGCGGTCGAGCAGCGCGGCGATGCGCTTGCGGTCCAGCGTCTTGGCCTTGGACTTGCTCAGTTCCGGGTTGGCGGAGCGGCTGGAAAAAGCCGCGTCATCTGCATATTTATCGTGCAGTTTCAGCTTGGCGGAGGCGCCGAAGCGCTGGCGGGCGTTATGTGTCATGGGATCAGCTTATCACTTTGCGGCAAGGGTTGCGGCGCGATAGCCCCACCATGCTGCTTCCTCGAATACCGAGAAGCCCGACAGGTCGGCATGCGCGAACAGAATGGGGCCATCCACCTCACGCAGCGCCTTCATGCCGGCGTTGCTGCGGAAGTTGGGCCCCGGCGACGCCATCGCGTGGCCGCGCAGCGTGATGTCGACCCGCTCGACGCAGGAGGCGAACTGCGATCCGTAGGCTTCCTTCAAGTCGGCGCTGGCCAGCGCCAGCAGCTCCTCCGGGCTGGCCGCCTCCAGCCAGCGCCGGGCGGCGGCGGGCTTGCGGTCCGACAGGGCGACATAGGCGCTGAAGACCGTCTTCTCCGGCGGCCGCACGCGGATGTCCTGGTGCGTCGAGACGACGAAGCCCAGTCCCGGCTCGCTGTACACCACGTTGTCCCAGGACAGCGGCTGGCTGGGGCGCTCGTCGGGGAAGCGCTTGAGCAGGAAGTTCGCCACCATCCACGGCGCGTAGTCGGGTATGTGTTTGGCCGGGTCGAAGCCGTAAGCGGCGATGTTATCCACCACCCGCGCCGCGACATAGGTGGGCATCGCGCAGATCGCCTTGCGGGCGCGGACGACGTAGGTGGACGGCTTGCCGTTTTCCAGCTTGAAGCACAGCGCCTCGACGCCGTCCGCCGTGGTCTTCAGCGACACCACGGTGCCGGCCTTGCGCTGGACGCCGGCCGCGCGCTCGATGCCGGAAGCGAGCGGCTGCAAGCCTCCCGGCCAGGTGAGCCAGGCGCCGTTGCCGGCGTTGGCGGCCTGGCCCCAGCGGCTGCAGTAGTAGTGCAGCCCGGCCCAGGCCGAGACCTGGTCGTAGCGGGTGCCGTAATCGTCGCGGCAGCAGTAGTTCAGGTACCAGTGCAGCGTCGGCGACTTGTAGCCGTTCTGCTCCAGCCACTGCTTGAGCGTGATGCGGTCCAGCGCCTGCCACTGCGGATCTTCCGACGACAGCACGGTCGGGAACACGAACACGCGGCGGCCGTCGGCGCCGTGGGTCTGGCGCAGCCGCGTCACCTCGGCGAAGAAGCGCTTGTGCTCATCGCGCTCCCATTGCGGCACGCCATCGGTGGGAATGAAGCCGTCCTGCCAGTGGCCGTTGAACAGCAGCCGCTCTTCCGGCCCGTGCAGGATGAAGCGCTCGTCGTAGTAGGGCTTCTCGGCCATCGCATCTTTTTGAATGATGCCCAGGTCGGCCAGGATCTCGCGCACATGCACCGATTCCGGCGACGGCAGCGGCAGGTAGTGCGCGCCGGTCGGATATTCAAGGTCGCCGAAAGCGCCGCCGGCGGCGTTGCCGTGCGGCTGCGGGCCGTCGATCATCAGCACGTCGGTCTTGCCTAGTTTTTTCAGCTTCCACGCGGCGGTCAAGCCGGCCACGCCGGAGCCGAGGATGGCGATGTCGGTGTGGATAACTTCCGATGGCGGCGGCAAGGCGCGGCGGTCGCGCAGGAAGTGGCCCTCGTCGCGGCCCGGATAATGGACCGTTGGCGTGATCTCCTGCCAGCGATGAAATCCTGCCACGCTGCCCGCCGCCACCACGCCACTGGCGCCGGCCCATACGAGGAAGGAACGGCGCAGCATCAGCGTATCACCCTGCGCCAGTCCTGCTCGAACTCGTGCACCAGCGACTGCGTGTTGAGGCGATTCGGCTCCATCGGCAGCGCCTTCATATCCGGCGGGAAGATGAACATTTCACGCGTGGTGTCGGCGTTCAGGTAACGCATCGGCAGACGGTATTCGGTGGGCGGCTTGTAGTCCGCCTGCGGCGTGGCGAGGATGAAGCCCCATTCGCCGAACGACGGCACGTAGGCGTGATACGGATAGGTCTTCAGGCCGACTTCGCGCAGCGTGGCGTCGATGGTCCAGTAGGCGTGCGGCGCGAAGAACGGCGACGTCGATTGCACCACCATCAGGCCATTGGCCGCCAAATGCTTCTTCACCATGCCGTAGAACGGGACCGAGTACAGCTTGCCCAGCGCGAAGCTGGACGGATCGGGGAAGTCGACGATGACGGCGTCGAACATGTCATCGCTGTGCTGCAGCCAGATCGCCGCGTCGGCGTTGATGACGCGCACGCGCTTGTCGCTGAAGGAGCCGTGATTGAGCTTGACCAGCTCTTCGCGCTTGGTGAAGGCGCCCGTCATCGCCGGGTCCAGGTCGACCAGCGTGACCTGCTCGACGTTCGGATAGCGCAGGATCTCGCGCAGCGCCAGGCCGTCGCCGCCGCCCAGCACCAGCACGCGCCGCGCCCAAGGCAGCGGTTGCAGCACCGGATGCACCAGCGCCTCGTGATAGCGGTACTCGTCACGCGAGGAGAATTGCAGGTTGCCGTTGATGTAGAGGCGCAGGTCGTCCTTCCAGCGCGTGATCACCAGCCGCTGGTAAGGCGTGGTGGTGGCGTACACGATCTCGTCGCCGAACAGGCCATGCTCGCCCCAGTAGGTCATCTTGTCGGCGAAGGCGAAGCCGAAGATCAGCACGCACATCACGCTGGCGGCGCGCAGCATGCGGCCGCTGACGTTTTTCAGCTCTGTGCGAAACGCGGTAATTGTCCACAGGGCGACGCCCACATTCAACATGCCGAACAGGAAACCGGTGCGCACCAACCCCAGATACGGCGCCAGCACCAGCGGGAACAGCAGCGACACGGCCAGCGCGCCCAGGTAATCGAAGGTCAGCACGCGGCTGACCAGCTCATTGAATTCGGTCTTGCGCTCGTTGAGCGCGCGCATCACCAGCGGCACTTCCATGCCGACGAAGGCGCCGATCAGGAACACCATCACGTAGAGCAGCGTGCGGAACGGCGCCGCCATCCACGAGAAGGTCAGGAACAGCACCGCCGCCGACAAACCGCCCACCAGGCCGACCGCCAGCTCGATATCCACAAACCGCGACAACACATCCTCATCCCTGACATACTTGGAAAAGTGCGCCCCCACGCCCATGGCGAACAGGTAGCAGCCGATGATGGTGGAAAACTGCAAAATGGAATCGCCCAGCAGGTAGCTGGACAGGGCGCCGGCGATCAGTTCGTAGGCCAGGCCGCAGGAAGCGACGACGAAGACGGACAGGATGAGAATCTTTTTGGTCATTTAGCTATTTTTGCACTAATATGTTTGAGCGTTAGCAAGTTAACCACTTTAACCCAAGGTGCGCCGTGCCCGCCATCCTAAACTACCTGATTCACCTTTTGCTGGCCGCCGTGCTGCTGGCGATATTTTTCAAAGCCTACACGTGGATGACGCCTTTCGACGAGGTGCTGCTGATACGGCAGGGGAATTTCGCCGCGGCGCTATCGCTGGGCGGGGCCCTGATAGGTTTTTCCATCACCATCGCTTCGGCGCTGGTGCATACTGCCGATTACCGGGAGTTCTCCGCCTGGGCGCTCGGCGCGATGGTGGTGCAGATGCTGGCCTATGCCATCACCACGCGCGCGCTGAACATGGCGAAGGACCAGATCGAAGGCAACAACGCGGCCTTCGGCGGCCTGCTGGGCGCGATTTCCATCTCCATCGGCGCCATCAACGGCGCCTGCATTTCCTAATTAGCGAGGACCATCATGGGCTTAGGCAGCTTTATCAAGAAGCAGTTTATAGACGTACTTCAGTGGAACGAGGAAGTCGACGGCGTACTGGCGTGGCGTTATCCGATGCAGGACCAGGAGATCCAGAACGGCGGCGTGCTGGTGGTGCGTGAATCGCAGATGGCGGTGTTCGTCAACGAAGGCCAGATCGCCGACGTGTTCGGCCCCGGCACCCACAAGCTGACCACGCAAACCCTGCCGGTGCTGACCAACCTGAAAAACTGGGACAAGCTGTTCGATTCGCCGTTCAAGTCGGACGTCTATTATTTCAGCACCCGCGTGCAGACCGGCCGCAAATGGGGCACGCAGCAGCCGATCACCATCCGCGACAAGGACTTCGACATGGTGCGCGTGCGCGCCTTCGGCATGTACTCGTACCGCGTGGCCGATCCGCGCCTGTTCTTCAAGGAGATCAGCGGCACCCGCGAGGCCTACACCCGCGACGAGGTGGAAGACCAGCTGCGCGGCATCCTGATGGCGACCATGGCCAGCTCGCTGGGCAGCGCGCAGGTGCCCTTCCTCGACATGGCGGCCAACCAGGCGCTGATGGCGCAGCAGGTCAAGGGCGACCTGGCCACGGCGTTCGGCCGCTACGGCATCGGCCTCGATGAATTCAACGTCGCCAGCGTCAGCCTGCCGGAGGAACTGCAAGCCGCGCTGGACGAGCGCATCTCCGCCGGCATGAAGGGCGGCATGAGCGCCGACAAGATGGCCGGCTTCACCAAGTACCAGGTGGCCAGCGCGATTCCGATGGCGGCGCAGAACGAGGGCGGCATGGCCGGCATCGGCGTCGGCCTGGGCGCGGGCGTGCAACTGGGCCAGGTGATGGGCCAAGCGCTCGGCGCGACCCTGGCGCCGCAGGCTGCCGCAGCGCCAGCAGCACCGGCCGAGGACTCGATCGAGGCGCGGCTGGAAAAACTTAAAGGTCTGCTCGACAAGGGCTTGATCTCGGCTACCGACTACGACAGCACCAAGGCCGAACTGCTGAAAAAACTGATCGGCTAATGCAAATCGTTTCCTGTCCCAGCTGCGGCGCGGAAGTCAAATTCCGCTCGCACGCCTCGGTTATGGCTGTCTGCGAGTTTTGCAGCACCAGCGTGCTCAAAGACGCCGACTCGGTCAAGGACCTGGGCAAGATGTCGTCCGTGCTGGAGGATTACTCGCCGATCCAGATCGGCACCACCGGGATACTCGGCAAGCGCCAGTTCACGGTGGTCGGCCGCATCCAGCTGCGCTATGCGGCCGGCATGTGGAACGAGTGGTATCTGCTGTTCGATGATGCCGTCACCTCGTGGCTGGGCGATTCGTCCGGCATGTACACCGTCACCGCGCAGTACAAGGGCGAGGGCGAGTTGCCGGCCTTCGAGCAGCTGCAGCCCGGCCAGAGTTACCCGATCAACGGCGCGCCCTACATCGCCGCCGAAATCCGCACCGCCGATTGCATCGGCGGCCAGGGCGAGCTGCCGTTCAAGGTCGGCGAAGGCTACCAGGCCAAGGTGGCGGACTTCCGCCGCGGCGGCGAATTCATCACGCTCGATTACTCGGATGCCCCGCGTCCCGTGGTCTACACCGGCGTGGCGGTCACGCTGGAGAGCATGAAATGCCAGCTGCTGCGCGACGACGACACCATCCAGCGCGCGGCCGGCCGTTATCGCGGCAAGCTCGATGCGCTCGATTGCCCGTCCTGCGGCAGCGCGATCAAATACATCCCCGGCGTGACGGCGACGCTGGTGTGCCCGGCCTGCCACGCGCAGATCGACGCCGCCAGCCCGAAGGCCGAAGTGCTGGCGGCCGGCGAGCGCGTGGCCGCCGTGCCAATGACGATAGAACTGGGCGCGACCGCCAGGATCAACAACCAGGACTTCACCATCATCGGCATGATGCGCCGCGCCGACGACGAAGGCACGCAGTGGAACGAGTACCTGATGTACGGCACCCGCGCGGGCTTCTCGTGGCTGGTGGAGACCGACGAGGGCTGGTCCGGTTCCAACGTGATGGCCGAGTGGCCGGCACGCTATGCGCCCGGCGCGCAGACGGTGGTTGTGGATAAGTCGCAGTTTTCCCGCCTGTACGATTACGGCTCGGTGGTGACCTTCGCGGCCGGCGCCTTCAACTGGCGGGTGGCGGCGGGCGACCGCACGCGCGTGGAGGAATTTTCCGCCGGCCAGATCCGGCTGGCGTCCGAAACCACGGACCAGGAGATGACGTGGTCGCGCTCCTCGCCGGTATCGGCCGACCAGCTCAAGGCCTGGTTCGGCGACAAGTTCAAGGGCCGCGTGGGCGCGCCGGCGGCGGCCAAGGGCGGCAAGCGCCGCTACCGCGACACCGCCAAATACATCATCTGGTTCATGCTGGCGATTAATGCGATCCCGCTGCTGATGAATTTCTCCGGCACCTGGTTCCTCAGCCTGGTCGGCGCGGCGGCGATCTACCTGCCTGCCTGGTTTATGGATAACGAGGACAAGTCATGAGCAAATTCTTCATCTACGCGATCATCGTTTCGGTGGTCACCTCGGGCAGCAGCTGGATGCGCGCCGTGAGCGGCAGCAGCAACTACGGCAGCGGCTACCGGGGCAGCACCTGGAGCTCGAACACCGGCGGCGGCGGCGGCAGTTACGGCGGCGGCTCCGGCGGCGGAGGCCACAAGTGAAACGCGAAGCACTCCCGGACCCGGCGCAGCCGGTGGTCCACCAGCCGGCCGGCACCCATCTGCTGGCGGACCTGAGCGGCATCGCTGCTGAAAAACTGGGCAATTGCGCCGAACTGGACGCGCTGCTGCGCTCGGCGGCCGAGGCCGCGCACGCGCACGTGCTGTTCAGTCATTTTCACGGATTTGGCGAAGGCCAGGGCGTGACCGGCGTGGTGTTGCTGGCGGAATCGCACATCACTATCCACACCTGGCCCGAATGCGGCTTTGCGGCCGCCGACATCTTCATGTGCGGCAGCGCGCAGCCCGAGTTAGCGCTCACCATCATCGAAACGGCCTTGCAGCCAGCCTCCAGCCGCATCAACACGGTGCGGCGCGCGCCTCCCGCGATCAGTTGACCCGGGCCGCGCTCTGGCTGGGCGACATCAACTTCAGCGGTACTTCCTCCAGCGGCGTGCTGGCCGCCATGGTAGGCGCGGCCAGCGGGCGCACGGTCACGACGATGTTCGACGGGTAATTAAAGCCGGCGCCGGTGCTGCGGTCCACGAAGTAGCCAATGCCGCCGCCGAGCAGGATATTGCCCCACACAGCGCCATTGGCCTTGGATACCGCCGCCGCATTGCCGACGTAAGCATCCTTCTTGCAGTCGATCGCCAGGTCGCCGGTGCTCTTGTGGACCACCACGCTGGCCGGGCTGGTCAGGAACCAGCTGCCGGCATCATTGCTCAGGGTGCAGCCGAAACCGGCCACTTCCTTGCTGTCGAAAATCGTCGTCACCAAGACCGGCTGCATCTTTTCACCGATCACCGATGCGCAACCGGTCAAGGCCAGGACGCCTGACAGAGCAAGTAGTGTCTTCATGTATTTTCCCTCGTGGACCCAGTGTCCAACAAATTATCACTCAGGAAATAGAAGATGACAATCTGCAATTTTCAAAGGAACGCATAGTGAGGCTTTTTCGTCATGTCCATGGTTGATGGCCGGGCGCCGTTTCAGGCGGCGGCCTGGGCGGCGGCCAGTTCGCCGTCCTTGGCGTTGGCTGCGGCAAAGGCAGGCCGGCTCGTAACGCGCGCCACGTACTGCTCGATCACCGGCAGCTTGGGCAGCAGCTCGTAGGCGCCCATCCAGCCCATCGACGAGGCCCACAGCACGTCCAGCGCGCTGAACTGCTCGCCCAGCAGGTACGGGCCCTTCGATAGCTGTTCGATCAGCGTGTTGAACATGGTGTCGAAGTCGCCGTAGTGGCAGGACGCCTTGTCGGCCGGCGTGTTTTTCATCCACTTGTCGACGATGGCCGGCTCGAAGCAGCTGCCGTAGAAAGCCATCCAGCGCAGGTACGGCCCGCGCAGCGGATCGCCCAGCGGCGGTGCCAGCTTGGCGTCCGGGAACAGGTCGGCCAGGTACAGGTAGATCGCTACCTGCTCGGTGATGACGGCGTCGCCGTGGCGGATCGCCGGCACCTTGCCCATCGGGTTGACGGCCAGGTAGGCCGCTGCGCGGTTCTCGCCCTTTTTCATGTTCATCACGTGCAGGTCGTAAGGTGCATGCAGCTCTTCCAGCAAGGTCATGACGCCGGTGGAGCGGGAATACGGGCAGTGGTACAAAGTCAGCAGTGGTGCCATGTTATGTCTCCTGTCGATGGTGAAGAAACGCCACGATAACTCTTGCTATGATGGGGGTCTTGTAGAAACGCGAACATTGTATGCACACCGTGACGAGCCGGCCCAAGGGCGTGGTCAATCCCGCCGCAGCCGAAAAAATCTTCCGCCTGGAACGCTACCTGCCCGCCCCCGACCTGGCGCCTTTCGTCGAGTACTTCTGGCTGGTGGCGTGGCAGTTGCCCGAAGGCGTGGTCCACGTGCAGCGCACCCTGCCCTCGCCATGCATCCACCTGGTGTTCGACGCCGGCCGCACGGCGGTGTTCGGGGTGATGACGGGTGCGTTCGAATATACGCTGAGAAACAGCGGCCGCATCCTGGGCGTGCGCTTTTTGCCGGGCGCCTTCCGCAGCTTCCTGAAGCGGCCGGTGCAGTCGGTGACGGATCGCGAAATACCGCTGTCGGCGCTGTTCGATTGCGACGACGCGCAAGCCGAGCGCAGCGTGCTGACCGCGCCCGACGACGCCGGCATGGTGGAGGCGGCCAGCGCCATCCTGCGCCGCGCCCTGCCCGTGCCAGATCCGCAGACCGCGCGCATCGCGCAGATCCTGGATGCGATCCAGCACCATCCCGAGATCACGCAGGTGCGGCAGCTGGCGGATCACACCGGCATCAGCGTGCGCCGCCTGCAAATGCTGTTCAAGGAGTACGTGGGCGCCACGCCGAAATGGGTGATACGCCGCAACCGCCTGCTGGACGCGGCCGACCAACTGTCGCACGGCAGCGAGATCGACCTGGCCTCGCTGGCGCAGGCGCTGGGCTATTACGACCAGGCCCACTTCACCACCGATTTTGAAAAACTGGTCGGCAAGCCGCCCGCCGATTACCGCCGCAGTTGCAAGGAGCAAGCATGAGTCGTCGTTTCAAGCAGGTCGATGTCTTCACCACCTCGCCGTTCATGGGCAACCCACTGGCAGTGATCCTGGATGCCGAAGGACTGAGCGACCAGCAGATGCAAACCATCGCCCGCTGGACCAATTTATCCGAGACTACTTTCGTACTGCCGGCCACCGATCCGGCCGCCGACTACCGGGTGCGCATCTTCACCACGGCGGAAGAGTTTCCGTTCGCCGGCCATCCGACGCTGGGCACGGCCTACGCGCTGCTGGAGGCGGGACTGCGCCCCAAAACACCGGGTGTGCTGGTACAGGAGTGCGGCGTCGGCCTGGTGCCGGTGCGCGTCGCCGATAACGCCAGCCTGGCGTTCCGCGCGCCGCAGGCCACATTGGCGGCGCTGGATGCCGGCCTGATGCCGCTGCTGCATACCGCGCTCGGTACCGCTGCGCTGACCGAAGGCCAGCCTCCGGTCGTGGTGAATATCGGCATACGCTGGCTGGTCGTGCGGCTCGATGCCGCGGCCGATTGCATGGCTGCGGCCTTCAACGCGACAGCGATCGCTGAACTGGTGCGGCGCGCCGGCAGCGACGGCGTGACGGTCTACGGCCCGCATCCGTCCGGCGGCCCGGCGGACTACGAAGTGCGCGCGGTGTGCGTGGAAAACGGCGCGATGATCGAAGACCCGGTCACCGGCAGCGCCAACGCCTGCATCGCCCGGCTGCTGACCGGCCCGGACTACACCGTGCGCCAGGGCACGGCGCTGGGCCGCGATGGCCGCGTCACCGTCAGCTACCTCGACGGCGAACCGTGGATAGGCGGACGGGTCGTCACAGTCATCGACGGCGTGATGAAACACAATTGACTGCCCCTCATCCAGATGAGACACTGTGCGCCTTACCCAACCACAGGAGACCATAAAATGTACCAAGTAGATACTGCCCTCCTGTCGGCTGCCTGATTACGTCGGGACTCCCCCCTGTAGTGTGTTGATCCGCGCGTACTCGCGCAGCTGACTTCCCGTATTCGCCACCCATTCGCTTGATCGCGAAGGGTATCGCTCGCCTTACCGGAATCAGGAAACACAACCACCATGATCGACATCGATTTTGAATCGCTGCGCCTTATCGGCTTAACGCAAACCATCGCCAGCCAGCTTTATCTCTTGCACGACGCCCCGGCCAACGCCCAGCTGGTGCGCATCACCGAAATCCAGCGCGACTGGCTCACCGCCCACGACGGCCAGGCCGAGTTCCGCGCGCGCGTGCTGCCGGTGCTGCACGACGCAGCCCTGGCCGTCGGCGACTGGGTGCTCAGCACCACGCTGGCGCACGATGAGCGCTGGCTCAGCGCGCTGCTGCCGCCCACCACCCACATCGCCCGGCGCGGCAACGACGGCCGCCATCACAGCCTGGTCAGCAACGTCGACACGGCGCTGCTGGTGATGGGCCTGGATCACGACTTCAACCCGCGCCGGCTGGAACGCTACCTCGCCATCGTCAAGACGGCGGGCGTGGAGCCGGTGGTGGTGATGAGCAAGGCCGACATCGGCGACGATGTGGAGGAACGCATGGAGCTGCTGCGGCAACGCCTGCCCGCCAGCATTCCGCTGCTGGCCGTGAATACGCTCAGCGACGACGCGGCGGCGCAACTGGCGCCGTGGCTGGGCGTGGGGCAGACGCTGGTGCTGTTGGGGTCTTCGGGCGCTGGCAAATCCACGCTAACCAATACGCTGACGCAGGCCGGCCAGCAGACCGGCGGCGTGCGCAAGGGAGACGGGCGCGGCCGGCATACCACCACGTCGCGCTCGCTGCACCTGTGCGACGGCGGCGCCTGCATCATCGATACGCCCGGCCTGCGCAGCTGGCAACCCGATGCCGACGAGGCCAGCCTGACGGCCGCCTTCGAAGACATCGACGCGCTGGCGGCGCAATGTCAGTTCCGCGACTGCCGCCACGCCGCCGAACCCGGTTGCGCGGTGCGCGGCGCGGTCGATGAGGACCGTCTGCTGAACTACCACAAGCTCTTGCGCGAGGCGCGCCGCAGCCAGCAAACCCCGCTGGACCGCATCGCCGAAGTCGCCAAATGGAAAGTGATGCAGCGCGCCGCCGTGGCCCGCTCGAAGGACAAGCTCGGCAAACGTTAACAGACGTTTGACGCCGCAGCAGATCGACTATACTGCCTTTAGGTATAGTCGATCGACAGAGCAGGAGGACGTATGAGCCAGCAAGTCATCCATCGTGATCCGGAGATTTATAGCGGCGCCACGGTGTTCGTGGGTACTCGCGTGCCACTTTCGACACTCTTTGATTATTTAAAAGCCGGAGAGTCCCTTCAAGGTTTTCTTTCCGACTATCCATCGGTCTCAAAGAGCGCAGCGATCGCCGCACTAGTGATCGCGGAACAATGTGCAGACCGACAATGCGCAATTGAACTGACGCTCTAGCGGCCATTGGCCACCTAGATAGCTACGATGGTGACGATGCGACGGGCTTGCGCAGCAACACCGGCAGGCACAGCACATACAGGCCGGCGCCGATCAGCCACACCAGGCCAGGAAAGCTGCCGCGCGACATGAAGTAGATCGTGCTGATCGCCACCGGCCCAATCACCGTCGCCAGGCTGGCCGTGCTGGCCAGTACGCCTTGCAGTTTTCCCTGCTGCTCCGGGCCAACGCTGGCCGACACCAGCGACTGCAAGGCCGGCGCGCCGATGCCGCCAAGGCAGAACAAGGGCATCAGCGCGAACGCCATCCAGCCTTGGCTGGCCAATGCGATCAATATGTAAGCGGTGCTGTCGGCAGCTATGCCAACCATCAATGCGCGGCGTTCGCCCCAGCGTTCCGCGATCGGTCCGACCACGAAGGCCTGTGCCAAGGCGTGAAACGCGCCGAAGCCGGCCAGCGAGATGCCGATGGTCAGCGAGTCCCAGGCGAACTTGTCCTCGCCGTACAGCACCCAGACCGTACCGCCGATTTCTCCGATCAATACCAGCACGCCGGAAGCGCCGATCAGCGGCAGCAGCGACTTGAAGCTGGCCGCCCAGCGCAAGTTGGCCAGCGGATTAAAGGACATGCGTTCGGCAGGCGCGGCGTCGGCCGCGCGCGGCGTGTGCGACTCGCGCACCACCAGCAAGGTCAGCACCAGATTGACGGCGTTCATCGCGGCCGCAGCCAGGAACGGCGCCCTCACCCACCACGCACCGAGCAAGCCGCCGATCACCGGGCCGATGATGAAGCCGATGCCGAAGCAGGCGCCCAGCTGGCCGTAGCGGCGCGAGCGCTGGTCTTCCGGCGTGACATCGGCGATGTAGGCCGAGGTGACGGCCATGCTGGCGCCGCTGATGCCGGCGATCGCGCGGCCGACGAACAGCAAGGCCAGCGACGGCGCCATCGCCATGAACAGATAATCGACCACCGCGCCCGCCAGCGACAGCAGCAGCACCGGCCGCCGGCCGATGCGGTCGCTCAGCACGCCAAGCACCGGCGAGAAGATGAACTGCATCAGCGCATACAGCCCGGTGAAGGCGCCGAAGCGCCAGCCCAGCTCGGACGTATGGCCGACATCGCGCATCAGTTGCGGAATGATGGGCATCGTCAAGCCGATGCCGATGGCGCTCAGGACAACGGTGGACAGTATGGTCAGCAGCGCTCGGTTCATGGGGCTCTTTGCAGGATGTAGCCGGCGATTGTATGTCGGTGGGATTCACACCGCTGTGGCCGCTGTCACAAACTACCAGCGTTCCGTCCGAAACAGCAATTTCGGAATAGTCCCGACAACTGCCGAACAGCAGGAAAGCCTGGCTGACGTGAAAATCTCCACGCCATCCAATCTTCCCACATCAGGAGCCGCAGCATGGAACAGAAGACCCCTGCCATCATCATGCTGCACCGTGGCACGCCACGGTTGCAGCCCTGCCACGACGGCGCCGTGTTGGGCTGCTTCACCGAGGCCGGCCGGCGCGGCAACCATGTTTCACTGCGGGCTTATCCGACCACAGCTGGCGCGCGCGCAGCGCAGGCGGTGATAGCGCAAACCGAGCAGACGATGCTGTTGCAGGCACCCGATCGCATGCACGCGCTCCCGCTTCTGCCGCCAGGCGATCCGTTGCGCGAACCGCGCTGCAAGCGCGGCGTGGTGCTGGTCCACCTGTTCCACGGCGCGCGCTTCGAGCGAATCGACGAGCTGGTGGACCGTTACCGCGGTGCCGGTGTGGTCGAGGCGGGCCTGTTGGCGGCGATCGATACCGATTGCGTCGTCTGGATCGCCATCGCGCAAGACATGCAGGCGCTGGCCGCCCTGCACCCTGCCCTGCGCGCGACCGAGGCTGCGTTGGATACCCATTCCGAGCTGCTGCTGCTGGAGCCATGTGCCGCGTCATGCCTGCGCTGGATCGGGGTAAAGCAGTGATATGCTTACAAGGTCGAAGCCAATGGAGATACCAAGCCATGCTGGACCGCAGCGCCATGCAGGAGATGAATCGCGTACTCGATGTCGCGCCGCGCGTGCGTCCCGACAAGTACGGCCATGGCGCCTGCATCACCGAGCGTTGGGCCCACAGTGGCTTTACGTCCCATGTCGATCCGATGGCCGACCATGTGGTGATGACCTACTACGGGGCGCCGCAAAGAATCGAATGGCGCGACGGCAACCGCTACCAGCAAGGTGTTACGCGGCAGAAGTCGATCACGCTGATCCCCAGCGGCCACGAGGCGGCCTGGATGATCGCCGGCGAAATCGAGGTCTCGCATGTTTATTTTTCGGACGCGCGCCTGCAAACCTGCGCCGAGGCAATCGGCTATCGCGGCCCGGCGGTCCAGCTGCTGGACCGGGTGGCGCTGCCCGATCCCACCGCAAGTGCCTTGCTGGAAATTCTTTCTTCCGAAGCCTGCCGCGACGACGCCGGCAACGGCCTGTTTGTCGAGCAGGCGGTCGACCTGCTGTGCATGCACTTGGTGCGCGCGCACTTAACCACCTGCCGGGACGAAGGCAAGCGCGCCAAAGGCTGCCTCGCGAACTGGCAGGTCCGCCGCGTGACGGAATATTTGCTGGAGCGGCTGGACGAGGAAGTCCGGCTGGATGATCTGGCGAAGCTGGCCGGCTTGTCCCGCTTCTACTTTTGCGCCGCCTTCCGCCGCAGCACCGGCTTGACGCCACACCAGTGGCTGGTCAGCCAGCGCATGGCGCGCGCCCGTGCACTGGTGGCCGATCATTCGATACCGCTGACCCAGGTCGCCTTGGCCGTAGGCTACCAAACCCCATCCGCCTTCGCCGCCGCATTCCGACGGACCGAAGGGATGAGCCCCACGGAATATCGCCTGCGCTGCTGAAACCCCCGCAGCCTTTTCCAGTTTAACCCTGACAGAAGAGAACCATATGCCGATCACAAGAAGTTGCCACTAAGAGCCTGGCGGCGGGGCCAGTTCAGCAATAACAAAAATAGATGGCTTTCACCAAGGCTGCGTGCTCCGGCGCAATGGCTCCAGCCAGCCATTGATCCAAACGCGCCAACAGGCCTTTTACCCCGGCACCATTGCTGGACACTTGCTCAGCCTGCTCAAGCAGGCGGTGCTGGTACGCCGAGGGAACATAGGTCCGGATCAGAAGCGCCAGATTGGCGTTGAGTTCATCAAGTGTCATCAACTGTTGTGTCATGGTTTGATGGTACTTGATTGTTCATATACTCGACGTAAAAAAAGGCAGCCGAGGCTGCCTTTTTGCTGTGATGCTATGCGTTGCTTAGTGCTTGGCGCGCAGCTTGGCGATCGCCGCCAGCTGGCCGATGGCCGCTGCCAGTTCGGCTTGCGCTTTCGCGTAGTCGATACCAGACGAGTTGTTCGCCAGCGCTTCTTCGGCACGTTTCTTGGCCGCCGTCGCTTTGGCTTCGTCCAGATCCTTGCCGCGAATCGCGGTATCCGCCAGCACCGTCACGGCGCCCGGCTGCACTTCCAGCAGGCCGCCCGCGACGAAGACAAATTCTTCCTCGGCTTGACCTGGTACCTGGATGCGCACCGCGCCCGGACGGATGCGGGTGATCAGCGGCGTGTGCTTGGGGTAGATCCCCAGCTCGCCCTGCTCGCCCGGCAACGCGACGAATTCGGCTTCGCCCGAGTAGATCAACTCCTCGGCGGAAACCACGTCCACGTGTATAGTGTTTGCCATGTGTGTCCTGTCGGTGTGATGCAGCCCCGCTCGCGCGGGGCCGCAATCGAAACTCAATGATTAGTTGAGCTTCTTGGCTTTTTCGATAGCTTCGTCGATCGTGCCGACCATGTAGAACGCTTGTTCTGGCAGGTGATCGAGTTCGCCGGAAGCGATCATTTTGAAGCCCTTGATCGTGTCTTTCAGCGAAACGTATTTACCTGGCGAACCGGTAAACACTTCAGCAACGTGGAACGGCTGCGACAGGAAACGCTGCATCTTACGTGCGCGTGCCACCAGCAGTTTGTCTTCCGGCGCCAGTTCGTCCATACCCAGAATCGCGATGATGTCGCGCAGTTCTTTGTAGCGCTGCAGGGTCATCTGTACTGCGCGGGCGGTGTCGTAGTGCTCTTGACCGACGACCAGCGGATCCAGCTGGCGCGAGGTCGAGTCCAGTGGATCGACCGCAGGGTAGATACCCAGCGAGGCGATGTCACGCGACAGGGCGACGGTCGAATCCAGGTGACCGAAGGTGGTTGCAGGCGAAGGATCGGTGTAATCATCCGCTGGAACGTAGACGGCCTGGATCGAGGTGATCGAACCGGTCTTGGTCGAGGTGATGCGCTCTTGCAGACGGCCCATCTCTTCGGCCAGGGTAGGCTGGTAACCCACTGCGGAAGGCATACGGCCCAGCAGTGCGGACACTTCGGTACCGGCCAGCGTGAAGCGGTAGATGTTATCGACGAAGAACAGAACGTCCTTGCCTTCGTCACGGAACGATTCCGCCATGGTCAGACCGGTCAGCGCGACGCGCAGACGGTTGCCTGGTGGTTCATTCATCTGGCCGTAGACCATCGCCACTTTGGAGTTCTCTGGATTTTCCAGATCGACCACTTTGGCATCGGCCATCTCGTGGTAGAAGTCGTTACCTTCGCGGGTACGCTCGCCCACGCCGGCAAACACGGAAACACCCGAGTGCGCCTTGGCGATGTTGTTGATCAGTTCCATCATGTTCACGGTCTTGCCGACGCCGGCGCCGCCGAACAGGCCGACTTTACCGCCTTTGGCGAACGGGCACACCAGGTCGATCACCTTGATGCCGGTTTCCAGCAGCTCTTGCGATGGCGACAGTTCGTCGTACGCCGGAGGCGCGCGGTGGATCGACGCGGTCTGCTCGTGCGACACCGGGCCGCATTCGTCGATCGGGTTGCCCAGCACGTCCATGATGCGACCCAGGGTCGCTTTGCCCACTGGCACCATGATTGGTTTGCCGGTGTTCTGGATCATCATGCCGCGGCGCAGGCCGTCGGACGAACCCAGAGCAATGGTACGGACCACGCCGTCGCCCAGCTGTTGTTGTACTTCCAGGGTCAGCTCGGAGCCAGCCATTTTCAAGGCATCGAATACCTTAGGCATCGCGTTGCGTGGAAACTCTACGTCCACCACAGCGCCGATACACTGAACGATTTTGCCATCAGCCATGTTCGTTCCTTCTATATAGTTTAATTCGTTTAAACCGCAGCCGCACCGGCGACGATTTCGGAAAGTTCTTTGGTAATCGCAGCTTGGCGGGTTTTGTTGTAGATCAGCTTCAATTCGCCGATCACGCTGCCAGCGTTGTCGCTCGCAGCCTTCATCGCCACCATACGCGCCGATTGCTCGGACGCCAGGTTTTCCGCCACCGACTGGTACACCAGCGCTTCAACATAGCGCTCCAGCAGCTCATCAATCACGGTCGCAGCATCCGGCTCGTAGATGTAATCCCAGTTGTGATTACCCGCGTCGGCCTGCGTCTTCGCGGCTGGCAGTGGCAGCAACTGCTCCACTACCGGCTCTTGCTTCATCGTGTTAATGAACTTGGTGTAGCACAGGTAGACTGCGTCGACTTCGCCGTTCTGGAATTTCTCGAGCATGACCTTGACGGGTCCGATCAGTTTTTCCAGGTGCGGCGTGTCGCCGATCTGCGTTACTTGCGCAACGACAGGAATGCCCACGCGATTCAAAAAACCCAAACCTTTGTTACCGATAGCTACCGCGGCAATCTTGTTGCCGGCTGTTTCCAGCTCACGGGTTTTCGCCGTCACCATGCGCAGCACGTTGGTGTTCATGCCGCCGCACAGACCTTTGTCCGTGGTGACGACGATGAAGCCAACCGCCTTCGCCTGTTCCTTTTGCTCTTCAGCCAGGAACGGGTGGGTGTATTCCGGATTTGCGGTAGCCAGATTAGCGGCGATATTGCGAATCTTCTCACTGTAGGGACGGGCGGCGCGCATGCGATCCTGCGCTTTGCGCATTTTCGATGCGGCGACCATTTCCATCGCCTTGGTGATCTTCTTCGTATTTTCTACGCTCTTGATCTTGCCACGTATCTCTTTGCCTGCTGCCATGAGTCCTTACTCCTTCTGCGCTGCAGGCGATCCAGGGTTCAACCGGGACCGCCGTTTAGCTTAATATGCGCCGGATTTCTTGAAGTCGGCAATGGCGGCCGACAGCGCTGCTTCGCCGTCTTTGTCCAGTTGCTTCGATGCTTCAATCTTGGACAGCAGGTCAGCTTGCTTGGTCTTCAGGTAGCCGTGCAGGCCAGCTTCGAACGACAGCACTTGCTTGACCGAGACATCATCCAGGAAGCCCTTGTTCACTGCGAACAGCGAAGCGGCCATCAGGGAGATCGGCAGCGGCGAGTACTGAGCCTGCTTGAGCAGTTCGGTCACGCGGGCACCGCGGTCCAGCTGCTTGCGGGTCGATTCGTCCAGGTCGGAAGCGAACTGCGCGAACGCAGCCAGTTCACGGTACTGCGCCAAGTCGGTACGGATACCGCCGGACAGGTTTTTGATGACCTTGGTCTGGGCGGCGCCACCGACGCGCGACACCGAAATACCGGCGTTAATCGCAGGACGGATACCGGCGTTGAACAGCGAGGTTTCCAGGAAGATCTGGCCGTCGGTAATCGAAATCACGTTGGTTGGCACGAACGCCGAAACGTCGCCAGCCTGGGTTTCAATGATCGGCAGTGCGGTCAGCGAGCCGGTCTTGCCTTTGACTGCGCCGCCGGTGAAGGCTTCGACGTAGTCGGCGTTGACGCGTGCTGCGCGTTCCAGCAGACGGCTGTGCAGGTAGAACACGTCGCCTGGGTAGGCTTCGCGGCCTGGTGGACGGCGCAGCAGCAGCGAGATCTGACGGTAGGCAACTGCTTGCTTCGACAGGTCATCGTACACGATCAGGGCGTCTTCACCGCGGTCGCGGAAGTATTCGCCCATGGTGCAGCCGGAGTAGGCCGAGATGTACTGCATCGCAGCCGATTCCGACGCGGTGGCGGCGACGACGATGGTGTATTCCATCGCGCCATGCGCTTCCAGCGAACGCACGATGTTTTTGATCGTCGAGGCTTTCTGACCGATAGCCACGTAGATGCAGGTCATGCCCTGGCCTTTTTGGTTGATGATCGCATCAACCGCCACGGCGGACTTACCAGTTTGACGGTCGCCAATGATCAGCTCGCGCTGGCCACGGCCAATTGGTACCATCGCGTCGATCGACTTCAGACCGGTCTGCATCGGCTGCGAGACGGACTCACGGGCGATAACGCCTGGAGCGATCTTTTCGATTGGCGAGGTCAGCTTGGCGTCGATGGCGCCTTTGCCGTCGATCGGCTGGCCCAGGGCGTTGACCACACGGCCACGCAGTTCAGGACCGACCGGCACTTCCAGAATGCGGCCGGTGCACTTGACCGTGTCGCCTTCGGAGATGTGCTCGTAAGCACCCAGAATCACGGCGCCGACGGAGTCACGCTCCAGGTTCATCGCCAGACCAAAGGTGTTACCAGGGAATTCCAGCATTTCGCCCTGCATCACGTCCGACAGGCCGTGGATGCGGACGATACCGTCGGCGACGGAAATAACCGTGCCTTGGTTGCGTACTTCAGCGCCGCCATCAAGGCCTTCGATACGGCTCTTGATCAGCTCGCTGATTTCAGATGGGTTGAGTTGCATACTAACTCCTAAAAGTGTTTCTCTCAGCTTGCGCGAGGGGAAGAATCTGTTCTAAGCGGCGCTTACGCGACCAGCGCAACGTGCAATTGCTGCAACTTGGCGCGGACCGACGTGTCCAGCACCTGATCGCCAACAACGACGCGCACGCCACCGATCAACGCTGGATCCACGGTCACGACCGGGTTCAGCTTGCGGCTGAATTTCTTCTCCAGCGTGGCGACCAGCTCGCTCACTTGAGCCGAGCTCAGGTCGAAGGCGCTGGTGATGTCGGCGTCTGCCGCACCTTCCGTGGCGTTTTTCAACGCCAGGAATTGCGCGCCGATTTCCGGCAGCAGACTGATGCGGCCATTGTCGACCAGCATCGCCAGGAAGTTTTTCGCTTCCGTGTTCAACGGCGACTTGACCAGTGCCGACATGGCGGCGCTCACATCGCTAGCCGAAGCTTTCGGGTTGCGGGCGAATGCTTGCACCTCGGGGTGGGCACCGATCTGGGCCAGTTCGGCCACCAGTTCGGACCACGCCGCGAGGTTGAACGATTCCTTACCTGCTTGGGCTACGCGGAACAAAGCTTCCGCGTAGGGACGGGCGACGGTTGCGTTTTCTGCCATGATTACAGCTCGACAGACAGGCGCGACAACAGATCGGCGTGGGCCGACGCGTTGATTTCGCGCTTGAGGATTTGCTCGGCGCCCTTCACAGCCAGGTCAGCCACCTGAGCGCGCAGCGTGTCGCGCGCTTTGGCCAGTTGCTGATCGGCGTCGGCCTTGGCTTGCGCAATGATGCGGTCCGCTTCGGCTTGTGCATTTGCTTTGATTTCTTCTGCCACCAGTTGCGCGCGCTTTTCAGCGTCGGCAACGCGTTGCGAAGCTTCTTCGCGTGCACCTGCCAGCGCTTCGCTGGCGCGCTTCTCAGCCACTACCATCGCTTGCTGGCCTTGGTCGGCCGCAGCCAGACCGTCAGCGATACGCTTGGCACGCTCATCCAACGCTGCATTCAGCGATGGAAATACGAACTTCATCGAAACCCAGACCAACACCGCGAAGGTGATCATCTGACCGATGAGAGACATATTGATGTCCATACCTTTGCTCCTAACTAAAAGTTTCTCCTAGAAGGGAGCGAATTAATGTGCCGCCAGAACAGCTGCCAGGAACGGGTTGCTGAAGGTGTACAGCAGAGCAACGCCGACGCCGATCATCGAGATCGCATCCAGCAGACCAGCGATAACGAACAGCTTGGTTTGCAGTTGTGGCATCAGTTCAGGTTGACGAGCCGAAGCTTCCAGGAATTTGCCGCCCAGAATTGCGAAACCGAGTGCGGTGCCGATAGCGGCCAGGCCGATGATGATTGCTGCGGCCAGAACGGTCATGCTTTGTACTTGTGCGATCAGAGCTTGCATTGAATTTCTCCTAAGATTTTAAAAAAGACTACAGATACTAAAAAGTTAAAACGATTTGTTGCTTAATGTTTCTCAACCGCAAGGCTCAGATACACAACAGTCAACGCCATAAACACAAACGCTTGCAGGGTCACCACCAGGATGTGGAAGATAACCCAAGGACCACCCAGCAGCCACTGCGCCCACCATGGCAGCAGAGCGATCAGAATGAACAGCAGCTCGCCGGCGTACATATTGCCGAAGAGTCGCAGCGACAGCGACAGTGGCTTAGCCAGCAACTCGATCATCTGGAAGGCGAAGTTGACCGGAGCCAGCACGACGGCCATGAAGCCGTGGGCGTGGAACGGAGCGGTCAGCAACTCTTTACCCCAGCCGCCGAGACCTTTGGCTTTGATCGAGAAACCAATAATGCACAGCATGACGCCGAACGACATGCCGAAAGTGTGGTTGACGTCCGCGGTCGGCACGACACGCAGTTTGTGGACGCCAGCGTAGCCAAGAATCTTGGGCAGCAGATCGACCGGCAGGAAGTCCATCGCGTTCATCAGCCAAACCCAGCAGAAGATCGTGATAGCCAGCGGTGCGATGACCTTGCTCTTGGCGTGGAATGCGGAATTGACGACTTCGTTCACCAGCTCCATGACGGCTTCGACGAAGTTTTGCAGCTTGCCCGGCACACCGGCGGTCGCACGGCGCGAGGCCATGTAGAACACGCCGAGGAAGATCATGCCCAGAACGGCCGAAACCCAGAACGTGTCCAGGTTATAGGCGCCGTCGGCAGACTTCAGGTGCGACAGGTGATGCTGAATATACTCAATGGAGGTGGGCGCTTCGTGTGCCCCTACAGCGTTTTCTGTGGTCATAAAAGTATTAGATTTTGGTGATTAAATTGCGAGCAGTGAAAACCAATAAGCTAAGGTTGCCACCGCGAAACCCAAGATCAGCCATAACCAAGAGGCCGACTGAAACAGCGCCAGTGCCAAAACAAACAGCACTACCGTGATAAATATTTTCACTACTTCGGCGCGTACATGCGACCGGAAAGCTTTTTTAGCGTCATTTGTTCCGCCCGCAACAATCATCGCGTACATCAGACTCCCGATGACTGCGATTGCTCCGCCATAGGCGGCCGACCAAGCTTTGAGCACTCCACCCAAGTTCCAGGCGAGCAAGGCGAATCCAGTGGCGATGGCCAGCTGGAGGGCGACGACTTTAAACACCGGCTTGGAAATACTCGTCGAATCATTCATCTGGCGAGCTCCCTGAAAAGCCGATAAAACCCAAAGACACGGGATTATATGTGTCTTTACTGTATCACGTCAAACATTGCTGCACCGCAGCAGAGCAATTGGTGCACGAAAGCGACGCTTTTATAAACAATTCCAAGCCGGTTGCACCAAGTTGGAACCAGTTAAGCGTTTTCGTCTTTTATTGGCTCCAACGCAACATCGGGGGTCAAGTCTGACATTCGGACACGAGCTCTGCCGTAACAGCGCAGTTACGGCAGAGCTCGTGTCCGAATGTCAGACTTGACCCCGGGTTTAGGCGCGCAGGCGGGCGAGGACGCCGTCGAGGATGTCGAGGTCGGCGAAGTCGATGATCATCTGACCACGGCCTTTGGTGCCCATCTTGAACACCACCGGCGTGGCCAGCTTGTCGGACAGCTCTTCTTCCAGCCGCACGATGTCGCCGGACTTTTCTTTCTGGCGCGCTTCGGTCGGCGAGGCTTTTTGATCCTCGATAGTTTTTGCCACCAACTTTTCAGTTTCACGTACCGACAACCGTTTGGCGATGACCATATTGGCCAGGTTGATCTGCGTGGCCGCATCCACCGACAGCAAAGCGCGGGCGTGGCCCATGTCGATATCGCCGGCCATCAGCATGGTCTGCACCGGATTCGCCAGGTTCATCAGGCGCAGCAGGTTCGAGACGGCGCTGCGCGAACGACCAACAGCCGTGGCCGCCTGCTCGTGGGTGAAACTGAAGTCGGTGATCAGGCGATGGATGCCCTGCGCCTCTTCCAGCGGATTCAAATCCTCGCGCTGCATGTTTTCGATCAGCGCCATCGCGGCGGCGGCCTGGTCGTCCACGTCGCGCACCAACACCGGGAGCACTTCCAGGCCGGCGATTTGCGCGGCGCGGAAACGGCGTTCGCCGGCGATGATCTCGTACTTGATGGCGCCGGTCAGCTTGTCGCTGCCGACCGGACGCACCAGGATCGGCTGCATGATGCCCTGGGTCTTGATCGACGCGGCCAGCTCCTGCAAGCCGCCCTCATCCATACGGGTACGCGGCTGATATTTGCCGGCCTGCATTTGCGTGACCGGGAGTTCGGACGGCGTGTTGGCGTCCGCAGTGGTGATGTCGCCGTCGCCGCCGAGCAGCGCGTCCAGGCCGCGACCGAGGCCTTTGAGTTTTTTGGTTGCCATGTGATTGCCTTACATTTTCTTGATGCGCTTGACCATCTCGGCGCCGAAGGCGATATACGCCTGCGCACCCTTGGAGGATGGATCGAAGGTGACGCCCGGCAGGCCGTAGGACGGCGCTTCGGCCAGGCGTACGTTGCGGGGGATGATGGTTTTGAAGACCTTGTCGCCGAAGTGCTGCTCCAGCTGGGCCGACACTTGCTGCGACAGCGTCATGCGCGGATCGAACATCACGCGCAGCAGGCCGATGATCTTCAGGTCCGGGTTCAGGTTGGCGTGCACCTTCTTGATCGTGTTGACCAGGTCGGACAGGCCTTCCAGCGCGTAGTACTCGCACTGCATCGGGATGATGACGCCGTGCGCGGCGCACAGGCCGTTCAGGGTCAGCATCGACAACGCCGGTGGGCAGTCGATCAGGATGAAGTCGTACTCCTTGTCGACCAGCGCCAGTGCGTCCTTCAGGCGGCGCTCGCGGTTCTCCAGCGAGACCATCTCGACTTCGGCGCCGGCCAGCTCGCGGTTGGAGGGCAGCACGTCGAACTGGCCCGGCTCCGAACGCTGGCGCGCGGTGGCCACGTCAGATTCGCCCAGCATCACCTCATAGGTCGATGCGGCCAGTCCCGCCTTGTTGATGCCCGCGCCCATCGTGGCATTGCCTTGTGGGTCCAGGTCGACCAGCAGTACCCGCTGGTTCAGCTTTGCCAATCCGGCGGCCAGGTTAACCGTCGTGGTAGTCTTACCTACGCCACCCTTTTGATTTGCTACGCAAAAAATTTTCGCCATGTATTTCTTTGGGTTGTGCTTCTTAATTATTTATACTATTAAAACGATATAAACGATTTATACTGTTTATACGGAATAAACCGTATAAACCGTTTATATCGTATAAATCATTTATACAGTTTCGGCTTGGATGAAAACCAGGTGGCGCTCCGCGTCCAGCCCCGGCACTTCTAAAGGCTCCAGTTTCTGCACTTTCCATGGCTCTGGCAGTCGCTCCCGCTCCTCCGCCGGCGCCGTGCCTTTCAGGGCGATGAATCGCCCGCCCTCTTGCAGCAGGTGCCCCGACCAGTTGACGAAGTCGGAAAGGTCGGCGAAAGCCCGCGAGGTGATGACGTCGAACTTGGTCTTCACTTCCAGCTGCTCCACGCGCTTGGTGTACACCGTCACGTTGGCCAGGCCCAGCTCCGCCTTCACCTGGTTGAGGAACGCGGTCTTCTTGTGCACCGTGTCGATCATCGACACTTTCATGTCCGGACGGCTGATCGCCAGCACCATGCCCGGCAGCCCGCCCCCTGCTCCCACGTCCAGCACGTTCTGCGCGCCGGCGAAGGCAGGCACCGCCGCCAGCGAATCGAGCACATGCAAGGTGACCATCTGCATCGGATCGCGCACCGAGGTCAGGTTGTACACCGAATTCCACTTGTTCAGCAGCGCCAGGTAGTCCAGCAACTTCTCCACCTGGTCGTCGCCTAGGCCCAGCTTCAGACTGTTGATGCCTTGTTTTAAAACATCCGCAATAGCTACACGGTCAAACACCTTCATTGAACAGCCTCATCTTTTTGATTCAAAAAACCGCCGAAACCGGCCTTCTTCAGGTGCACCAGCAGCAGCGAAATCGCCGCCGGGGTCACGCCGGAGATGCGCGATGCCTGGCCCAGCGTTTCCGGACGCTGCGCGTGCAGCTTCTGGCGCACTTCCACCGACAGCGCTGTGATGTCCAGGTAGTTGAAACCTTCCGGCAATTTCAAGTTTTCGTAGTGCTCGTGGCGCTCGACTTCCTTGGTCTGGCGGTCGATATAGCCCGAATATTTGAGCTGGATTTCCACCTGCTCGCGCACCGCTCCGTCGGCCACGCCGGGACCGGCCAGCTCGCGGCCGTCGATACCGGACAGGCTCATCAGCTTGTCGTAGTCGACGCCGGGACGGGCCAGCAGGTTCGCCAGCGAGTACTCGCGCTCGATCGCCTGGCCGATAACGCGCTCGGATTCGGCCGCTTCCAGGATGCGTGGATTGACCCACGTGGAACGCAAACGCTCCAGTTCGCGCGCGACGGCTTCGCGTTTGGTCTCGAATGCCTGCCACTGCGCATCGCCAACCACGCCCAGTTTGCGGCCGATTTCGGTCAGGCGCATGTCGGCATTGTCTTCACGCAGGCTCAGACGATACTCGGCGCGGCTGGTGAACATGCGGTACGGCTCCATCACACCTTGCGTGACCAGGTCGTCGACCATCACGCCCAGGTAGGCTTCGGAACGGGCCGGCGTCCAGGCTTCGCGGCCCTGGGTTTGCAGCGCGGCGTTGATACCGGCCAGCATGCCCTGCGCCGCCGCTTCTTCGTAGCCGGTGGTGCCGTTGATCTGGCCGGCGAAGTACAGGCCGCCTACGGCCTTGGTTTCCAGCGATGCCTTGAGGCCGCGCGGGTCGAAATAATCGTATTCGATGGCGTAGCCGGGACGCAGGATGTGGGCGTTTTCCATGCCCTTCATCGAGCGCACCAGGGCGATTTGCACGTCGAACGGCAGGCTGGTGGAGATGCCGTTTGGATAGAATTCGTTGGTCGTCAAGCCTTCCGGCTCCAGGAAAATCTGGTGCGATTCCTTGGACGAGAAGCGGTGGATCTTGTCCTCGATCGACGGGCAATAGCGCGGGCCGACGCCTTCGATGACGCCGGTGTACATCGGGCTGCGGTCCAGGCCGGCACGAATGATGTCGTGGGTCTCGGTGTTGGTGTGCGTGACCCAGCACGGCATTTGCGCAGGGTGCATGGCGGCATTGCCCATCACCGAGAACACCGGCACCGGATCGAGGTCGCCCGGCTGTTCGGTCATCAGCGAGAAGTCGATGCTGCGGCCGTCGATGCGCGGCGGCGTGCCGGTCTTCAGGCGGCCTTGCGGCAGCTTCAGTTCCTTCAGGCGGGCCGACAGCGAGATCGCCGGTGGATCGCCGGCGCGACCGGCCGAGTAGTTCTGCAGGCCGACGTGGATCTTACCGTCGAGGAAGGTACCGGCGGTCAGCACGACCGCCGGCGCCAGGAACTTCAGGCCGATCTGGGTGACGGCGCCGATCACGCGGTCGCCCTCCACCATCAGGTCGTCGACCGCCTGCTGGAACAGCCACAGGTTGGGCTGGTTTTCCAGGCGCGAACGGATGGCTTGCTTGTACAGGATGCGGTCGGCCTGGGCGCGGGTGGCGCGCACGGCAGGGCCCTTGGACGAGTTCAGGATGCGGAACTGGATGCCCGACTCATCGGTGGCGATGGCCATGGCGCCGCCCATGGCGTCGACTTCCTTGACCAGATGGCCTTTGCCGATACCACCGATGGAGGGATTGCACGACATCTGGCCCAGCGTCTCAATGTTATGCGTGAGCAGCAAGGTCTTCTGACCCATGCGGGCCGAAGCGAGGGCCGCCTCGGTGCCGGCGTGACCACCACCGACGACGATGACGTCGAATTTTGTAGGAAATAGCATGTTGGAATTGGTTAAAGCGAAGGGATCAAGGTCAGATTATAGAGTCTTTTTGTGGCTGCGACTTTTTTAAGCAAAAAAATACTGTTGAATTGTTCCACGTGAAACATTGAAAAGGGGCCCTTATCGTTCCCAATAAGAGCCCCATTTTTTGTTCCACGTGAAACAGTGTCACCACCGCAACCATGCATCGTAGCCAGTTTTCAGGATCAATATCGTCACCACGACCAGGAACAGCTTGCGTACAAAACCACTGCCATGCTTCATCGCCATGCGCGAGCCGATGATGGAGCCGGCGATCTGGGCCACCGCCATCGTCGCGCCCAACTGCCAGATCAGGTGGCCGCTGTAGCCGAACCAGACCAACGCGGCAAAGTTGCACGCGACATTGACGACCTTGGCCACGGCCGAAGCGCCGAGGAAGTCGAAGCCGAAGATACGCACAAACAGGAACACCAGGAAGCTGCCGGTGCCGGGGCCGAAGAAGCCGTCGTAGAAGCCGATGCCGGCGCCGATCAGCAGCGCCAGCGTCTGCTCCCTGGTACCCGAGTGGATGGGCGCATGCACGCTGCCGAAGTCCTTCTTGGCGAAGGTGTAGATAGCCACCGCCACCAGCACCACCGGCAGCAGCAGGCGCATGAACTCGGCTGAGACCTTGGTCACCGTGTAAGCGCCAAGGAAGGCGAAGATCAGCGCGGCCAGCGCGGCCGGCGTGGCGACCGACCAGGCGATGGCAACCCGGCGCGCATAGCTGACCGCCGCGACGCTGGTGCCGAAGATGCTGGCCAGCTTGTTGGTGCCGATCAGCGTGGCGGGCGCCATGTTGGGAAACACCGAGAACATCGCCGGGAGCTGTATCAGTCCCCCGCCCCCAACCACTGCGTCCACCAAGCCTGCACCGAACGCCGCCACTCCCAACACCAGATAATCGACCATCACCTTGCCATCCTTAACGATTGCGAAGGCTACATTGTACGGAAGAAATTCGGAGCGGCTTATGCACATCCTGCATAGGCCACGGCAGGCACGAGGCCCCGGCATGAGGTAAGCTTCACGTGAAATCCACCACCCTGGAACCGCCATGACCGACTTCCCAGCGTTCGCCTTCAGCACCGTCGCCCACATCGTTTCCGAGCTCGGCGCAGCCGGACGGTTGGGTGAGCATATCGTCCAGCGCTTCCCGGCGGCCAGGCGCGCCCTGCTCGTCACCGATCCCGGCTTCCTGGCGACCGGCCTGGTCGAGACTCCAGCCGCCAGCCTGCGCGCCGCCGGCTTAGCGGTGGAGATCTATTCCAAGGTCGTGGCGGATCCGCCGGAACAGGTGGTGCTGGATGCCGTGGCGGCTGCCCGCAAGCACCGGGCCGACATCGTCATCGGCCTCGGTGGCGGCAGCTCGATGGACGTCGCCAAGCTGATCGCCGTGCTGGCCGGCAGCGACCAGCCGCTCAGCACCATCTACGGTATCGGCAACGTGCAGGGCGCGCGGCTGCCTTTGGTGCAGATTCCAACCACCGCCGGCACCGGCTCGGAGGTCACCAACATCGCCATCGTCACCACCGGCACTACCACAAAAATGGGCGTCGTCGCGCCGCAACTCTATGCCGATCTGGCATTGCTCGACGCCGAACTGACCATCGGCCTGCCGCCCATGGTCACCGCCGCCACCGGCATCGACGCGATGGTGCACGCCATCGAGGCCTACACCAGCCGCCACAAAAAGAACCCGCTGTCCGATATCTTTGCGCGCAAGGCGCTGGGCCTGCTTTCGGCCAACCTGATCCGCGCCTGCGAAAACGGCCGCGACCTGGCGGCGCGCCAGGCCATGCTGCTCGGCGCGATGTTGGCGGGACAGGCGTTTTCCAACGCGCCGGTGGCGGCGGTGCATGCGCTGGCGTATCCGATCGGCGGCATATTCCACGTGCCACATGGGCTGTCGAACTCGCTGGTATTGCCGCACGTGCTGCGCTTCAATGCGCCGGAGGCGGCCACGCTGTATGCGGAACTGGCGGAGATCGTCGTGCCCGAGGCCAGCGGCAGCGTCGAGGCGAGGGCGGAGGCGCTGGTTGTTGCGATGCAACAAATAGCCACCATCACGGGGATAGAGCGGACCTTGCAGCAGGTGGGGATCAAGGAAACGGATCTGGACCGGCTGGCGGACGACGCCATGCTCCAGACCCGCTTGTTGGGAAACAACCCCCGTACCGTCACGCGCGACGATGCGAGGGCGATCTACGCGGCAGCGTTGTAGGCCTTAGTTCGGCACATCGACCGTGGTCCCGCTGACCGTGATGGCGTTGGCGCCAGGCGCGGCGGCGATCGGCGGCACATTGGCCACGGTGATCAGCGTCGTGTTATCAGCGCGCGGCACCGTATGCACCACCTGCGA
The DNA here is from genome assembly GCF_059418605.1 of Duganella sp. GW821-FHT07G03. Classification (NCBI taxonomy): domain Bacteria; kingdom Pseudomonadati; phylum Pseudomonadota; class Betaproteobacteria; order Burkholderiales; family Oxalobacteraceae; genus Duganella; species Duganella sp. GW821-FHT07G03. Next base: position 139,285 of record NZ_JBWKQE010000008.1, on the reverse strand, counting down.
CGGCGGCAACGCCACGGCCGAGCTGCGCAGGTTGGCCAGCATCGCATCCAGCGCGCGGAACAGGTAGACATGCAGCGGTACGATATTGGCCGGCAGCGCGTTGGTGAACGAGTCGAAGTGGTTGGCGTTGGTCACCTCGATGTAGCGCAGCTTGCTCGCCCCACCCTCTGCCGATGCGTTCAGGCCTACATAGGAACGTGAAGCAAAGTTGACCGGAATCAGCGTATCGCTGCGTCCCTGCACGATGATGGCCGGCTTGCCATGCAGATTGCCGGTCGCCGCCACCTCCGCCATGCCCGCCTTCACGCGCGCGCTCTGCGCTGCCAGCGTCCCGCTCAGGGCGCCGCCGGTGACGGCGTCAACCCCCGTCGCGAGCGAACGCAGGCACAGGAAGCCGTCCAGCGACTGGTCCGCCAGCGTGCTGCTCGGCGACACGCCAAGACTGTAGGCCTTGGCGCCGCCCACCGAATTCTCATAGACCACGCTGCCGACGATGCCGCTTTGCGTGGCGAAACTGCTGGCCTTTTGCGCCGCCGTGAAGGCCACCGGCGCGCCCGTCGCATCGGTCGCGGCGAACGAGAATCCGCACACCTTGTCCGTCACCGAGAATTTGCCGTAGGCGTTGGCATACGTCACCGCCACCAGGATGTTGGTGCCGGCGTGCGCCGCTTGCAGCACATCAGAGTCCACCAGCCAGCCGTAAGCCTTCAGGCGGGCCTTGGCGTCGGCCTGCTGCGACGGCAGGTCGGCGCCGGTCAGCAAGCCTTTGGCGGCCAATGCCGTGCAGCGGCCTGGCGCGGCAGCGGTGGAGGCGATGCACGGCTGGTACAGCGCGGCGTAGGTCGAGTAGTCGAACAGCGCCTTGCCCTGCCCCGTCACGTTGACGCCGCCCTGGCGCACCGTGTAGCCGGTGGCGGCCTTGGGCTGCACTTGCGGCTCGGTGGCCGCCACGCCCCCAATCAAGCCCTTGGTGTCCTGTTCCGCAGCGAGCAGGGCCGAACCGGCGCCGTTGGAAATGCTGGAGGCAATCGTTACCGTGTTCTTCGGCGTCAGGCGCACGATGTGGCTCTTATTGTCCTTGGCCAGCACGCCGTACTTTTCGTTCAGCACGTAGAAGGCGAATTCCAGCGATTGCAGCGTGACCTTGCCCCAATCCTTTTCCGGGTTCTGCTGCGAGTGCGCGTGCTTGAAGGCGATGCGCGCCGGCGACGAGGAGGCGAACGCGGCGCGGTCGGCATCACTCAATGCCGGTGCGAAGATGGCGTTCTTGCCGGCCGCGGTGCGGCTGGCGCGCACGCCGTTCTGCAGGTTCACGCTGTCGTCGTCGAAAGTGTAGAGGCCGGTGCCGCTGCCCTTGTCGGCGTAGGCCACGGCGCAGTTGTTCTTCAGGCCCCATTCGCCGGCGCTGCCGATGGCGCCGTACACGCCGCGCGATCCGCTCGAGGTGCCGGTGACGATGCAGGGATTGTTGATGTCGAAGCCGGTAGGTATCTGCACCATCAACGTGACGTTCTGGTTGCCCGTGCCGTCGTCCGAGTAGGCGATGTACTCGGTGCCGCCGATCATGCCCTGCCCCGATCCGACCGCGCCCTTGGCGTCCACGTTCGGGCCGTACAAGCTGCCGTAGCCGCTGTTGACGTTGATGTCGAGCACGGCGCGGTAGTTGGCGAAGATGGCATTGCGGCGCAGCTCGGCGGCGGTGGGATTGGCCGGGTCGGCATAGGCAGGCGTGGCGCCGGCCAGGCCGGTCGCGCCCAGGCCGGCGGTCAGCAAATCGTCGGTGGCGCCGTCGTAGGTCTTGCTGCTGATGGTGCCCAGGTACGCCGGCAGCACGTTCAAATCCTCGGCCGTGTCGTGTTCATTGGCACCGCAAGCGGTCAGCGCAATGCCGGCCAGCGCCAGCGTAATTTTGTTGATATGCATGTCATCCTCTATGTCGATAAAAGTTACAGACGGACTACTCCCACTCGGGCCGGCGGCCAGACGAAACTAACTACCGATGAAAAAAAAACGCCGGACAGAACGTCCGGCGTGTGTGCTACATCAAGCTGGCTTTTTGCCGTTGTTGAAGGCGAACTTGGCGACGATCTCGCCGACGATGCCGCGCCGGAACAACAGCACGCAAACGATGAAGATAAAGCCGATCACCATGTTGACCGCTTCGCCGATGGTGTTGAACCATTCGATGCCGGTATGGGCGACCATGAAGATGCCGAAATCGCCCAGCTTGTTTTCCAGCGCGATGATCAGGATGGCGCCCAGCATCGGACCGGCAAACGTGCCCATGCCGCCGACCAGAGTCATCAGGATCACCAGGCCCGACATGCTCCAGTGCACGTCGGTCAGCGTTTCGAAACCCTGCACCAGCATGTTGGACGCGCCGGCCAGGCCGGTCAGCGCGGCCGACAGCACGAAGGCCAGCAGCTTGTACTTATCCACATCGTAGCCCAGCGAAATCGCGCGCGGCTCGTTTTCCTTGATCGCCTTCAGCACCTGGCCGAACGGCGAATGCACGGTGCGCACGATCAGCATGAAGGCCAGCACCGCCACACCCAGCACGAAGAAGTACAGCGCGGTATCGTTGGACAGGTCGACCAGGCCCAGCAATTTTCCACGTGGAACACCTTGCAGGCCGTCTTCGCCGCCGGTGAACTCGCCGGCGCGCAGCGCGCCGAAGTACACCATCTGCGCCAGCGCCAGCGTGATCATCGAGAAGTAGATGCCTTGGCGGCGGATCGCCAGCGCGCCCATCACCAGGCCGACCAGCGCGCCGGCGACGACGCCGGCCAGCAGGCCCAGCTCGACCGGCCAGCCCCACATCTTCATCGCGTTGCCGGCCACATAGCCGGCGGCGCCGAAGAAGGCCGCGTGGCCGAACGACAGCAAACCGGTAAAGCCGATCAGCAAGTTGAAGGCGCTGGCGAACAGCGCAAAGCACAACAGCTTGGCCAGGAAGATCGGATAGCCGATAAACGGCGCCGCCAGCGCGACGGCGAAGGCGATCAGGTAACCTATATTTTTGTTCATCTACGGCCTCTTATTTTTCTTTGCCGAACAAGCCGGCAGGACGGATCAGCAACACGATGACCATCACCAGGAACACCACCGTCGACGAAAACTCGGGGTAGAACACCTTGGTCAGGCCTTCGATAATGCCCAGGCCGAGACCGGTCAGGATGGAGCCCATGATCGACCCCATGCCACCGATCACTACAACGGCGAATACGACGATAATCAGGTTCTGACCCATCAGGGGCTGCACCTGGATCACCGGGGCCGCCAGCACCCCTGCAAAGCCCGCCAAAGCGACGCCGAAGCCGTAGGTCAGCGTGACCATCAGCGGCACGTTGATGCCGAAGGCTTCCACCAGCTTGGGATTCTCGGTACCGGCGCGCAGGTAGGCGCCCAGTTTGGTCTTCTCGATGACGAACCAGGTCGACAGACACACCGCCAGCGACGCCACCACCACCCAGGCGCGGTAGTTCGGCAGCACCATGAAGCCGAGGTCGGTCGCCCCGGCCAGCGCCTCCGGCACCTGGAACGGCTGGCCGGACACGCCGTAGAACGAGCGGAACACGCCTTCGACCAGCAGCGTGATGCCGAAGGTCAGCAGCAGGCCGTAAAGATGGTCCAGCTTGTAGAGCCAGCGCAACATGGTCTTTTCGATGATGATGCCGAACACGCCGACCACCAGCGGCGCCAGCACCAGCATCACCCAGTAGTTCAGGCCGAGGTAGGCCATGCCCATCCAGGCGACAAACGCGCCCATCATGTACAGCGCGCCGTGCGAGAAGTTAATCACGTTCAGCAAGCCGAAGATCACCGCCAGGCCGAGCGACAGCATGGCATAGAAGGAGCCGTTGACCAGGCCCAGCATCAGCTGGCTCATAATCATGGGCAAGGGGTAGCCGAATATTTCCATGAGATCACAATATAAAGATCGCCGTCCCGGACGGGCAGGCGTGGCACCAGAAAAAGACCGGGCAAGGGCGCCCGGCCTGTGTACAACTCAGCTTATTTCCACAGGGAGCATTTGGTTTCCGCCTTGGTGGCGTACGCCTGGTCGCCCGGAATGGTGGCGACGACCTTGTAGTAATCCCATGGATATTTCGATTCCGACGGCTTCTTCACTTCCATCAGGTACATATCGTGCACCATGCGGCCGTCCGGACGGATCACGCCGTTCTTAGCGAACATGTCGTTGATCTTGTTCGCCTTCAGGTAGGCCATGACCTTGTCGGTGTCGTCGCTGCCGACGGCCTTGACCGCCTTCAGGTAGTTGGCCGCCGCCGAGTAGTCGGCCGCTTGCAGCATCGACGGTTCCTTTTTCATCTTCTCGAAGTAGCGCTTCGACCAGGCGCGGGTGTCGGCGTTCGCATCCCAGTACCAGCCGTCGGTCAGGTACATGCCCTGGGTCAGGTTCAGGCCCAGCGAGTGCACGTCGTTGATGAAGATCAGCAGGCCGGCCAGTTTCATTTTTTTGGTGATGCCGAACTCGTTGGCGGCCTTGATCGAGTTGATCGCGTCGCCGCCGGCGTTGGCCAGGCCCAGGATCTGCGCGCCCGACGACTGCGCCTGCAGCAGGAAGGACGAGAAGTCCGACGCCGACAGCGGATGCTTGACCGCGCCCAGCACCTTGCCGCCGTTGGCTTTCACCACTTCTGCGGTATCTTTTTCCAGCGACTGGCCAAAGGCGTAGTCGGCGGTCAGGAAGTACCAGCTCTTGCCGCCCTGCTTGACGATGGCGCCGCCGGTGCCGCGCGCCAGCGCGATGGTGTCGTAGGCGTAGTGGATCGTGTACGGCGTGCATTCCTCATTGGTCAAACGGGCCGAGCCGGCGCCGATCGAAATGAAGACTTTCTTCTTCTCGGCCGCGACCTTGGCCATGGCCAGGTTGGCGCCCGAGTTGGTGCCGCCGATCAGCAGGTCGACGCCCTGCTGGTCGAACCATTCGCGCGCCTTGGAGGCGGCGATGTCGGCCTTATTCTGATGGTCAGCGGAGATGAACTCGACCTTTTTACCGGCGATAACCACGCCGGCGTCGGCAATCGCCATCTTGATGGCCTCGGCACCGCCGGCGCCGTCGATGTCCGTGTACAGGCCGGACATGTCGGTGATCAGGCCGATCTTGATGGTGTCGCCGGAAACCTGGGCTTGGGCAGCAAAGGACAGGCCGAGTGCGCACACGGCGGTGGCTGCGATGGTGATGGCTTTAAGTTTCATTTTGTCTCCGTTGGTTCAAGAAGTAGTGTTATTGCTTATTTTTTTACACTTGCCTTGCAAACTTCAGACACCCAGAAGCTCGGTCAACACCGGCATCTTGGCGCTCAATTCCGATGCAACAAAGGTCTCGACGATCTGACCGTGTTCCATCACATAAAACCGGTCCGCCAGCGGGGCGGCAAACCGGAAATTCTGTTCCACCATGACGATGGTGTAGCCCTTGGCCTTGAGCGTGGTGATCATCCGGGCCAGGCCCTGCACGATGACCGGCGCCAGGCCTTCGGAGATTTCATCGAGCAGCAGCAGGCGCGCGCCGGTGCGCAGGATGCGCGCCACCGCCAGCATCTGTTGCTCGCCGCCCGACAGGCGGGTGCCCTGGCTGTGCTTGCGCTCTTCCAGGTTGGGGAACATCGCGTAGATTTCCTCGACCGACATGCCCTTCTGGCCGGTCGCCAGCTGCGGCGGCAGCATCAGGTTTTCCTCGGTCGACAGCGACGAGAATATGCCGCGCTCTTCCGGGCAATAGCCGATGCCGAGGTGGGCGATTTTATGCGTCGGCATGCCGATCGCCTCCTCGCCGTTGACCTTGATCGAGCCCTTGCGGGCGCCGGTCAGGCCCATGATCGCGCGCAGCGTGGTGGTGCGGCCGGCGCCGTTGCGGCCCAGCAGCGTGACCACTTCGCCGGGCTGCACCGTCAGGTTCACGTCGTGCAAAATATGCGATTCGCCGTACCAGGTCTGCAGGTTGGTAATTTCCAGAGCGGCCGTCATCAGTGGGCTCCTTCCAGTACGGCGGCTTCGGTACCCATGTAGGCTTCCATCACTTGTGGATTACTTGAAACTTCGGCGTAAGTGCCTTCGGCCAGCATCGCGCCGCGCTGCAAAACGGAGATCTTGTCGCAGATGCCGGACACCACTTTCATATTGTGTTCGACCATCAGGATGGTGCGGCCGGCTGACACTTTCTTGATCAATTCCGTCACGCGGTGCACGTCTTCGTGGCCCATGCCCTGGGTCGGTTCGTCCAGCAGCATCAGCTCCGGTTCCATCGCCAGCGTGGTGGCGATTTCCAAAGCGCGCTTACGGCCGTAAGGCATATCGACGGTGACGGTGTCGGCGAATTCGGTCAGGTCGACCTCGGCCAGCAACTGCATGGCGCGGTCGTTCAACTTGCTCAGCGACCGTTCGCTCTGCCAGAAATTGAAGCTGGTGCCGAGCTGGCGCTGCAATCCGATGCGGACATTCTGCAGCACCGTCAGGTGCGGGAACACCGCGGAAATCTGGAACGACCGGATCACGCCCATGCGGGCGATCTGCGCCGGCTTGGCGGCGGTGATGTCCTTGCCGTTGAAGAGGATCTGGCCAGAAGTCGGCACCAGGAATTTGGTGAGCAGATTGAAGCACGTGGTTTTACCGGCGCCATTGGGGCCGATCAGCGCGTGGATGTGGCCGCGCTGCACTTTTAAGTTCACATCATTGACCGCGGTGAATCCCTTGAATTCCTTGGTCAGATGCTTTGTTTCCAAGATAACGCCGGACATCCTGTCTCCTTGTTATTCTTTTCAAACTACTAAATTTTTTTAGATCATACACAGTAACAAATTGGCTAACAATACAGTATAACTACGGTCCGCTTTTGATCTAGGCCTAGCGGGCACAGGGTTTCATTTCCACTCTGAACGGATCAGTTCTGAAGCTTTCTCTGCGATCATGATGGTGGGAGAGTTGGTATTTCCGGAGGTTATGAACGGCATGACGGAAGCGTCCACCACGCGCAGTCCGTGTACGCCAATTACACGCAGCGCGCTGTCCACCACGGCGGTCGGATCGTCGGCGCGGCCCATTTTGCAGGTGCCTACCGGATGGAAAATCGTGGTGCCGATTTCGCCTGCCGCCCGGGCCAATTCTTCCTCGGTGCGGTATTGAATGCCGGGCTTGTATTCTTCCGGCGCGTAGCGTTGCAAGGCCGGCGCGGCGACGATCTGGCGCGTCAAGGTCAGGGCGGCGGCGGCGACTTTGCGGTCTTCCGGCGTGCTCAAATACATCGGCGAAATTTTCGGCGGGGCATATGAATCGGCGCTGGCGATGCGCACATGGCCGCGCGAGGTCGGCCGCAAATTGCACACGCTGGCCGTGAATGCGGGGAAGGCGTGCAGCGGTTCGCCGAACTTTTCCAGCGACAGCGGCTGCACGTGATATTGCAGATTCGGCGTGGCCTGCGCGGCGTCCGAACGGGCAAAAGCGCCCAGCTGCGAAGGCGCCATCGACATCGGACCGCTCTGGAACATCGCATATTCGAGGCCGATTTTCATCTTGCCGTACCAGCTGGCGGCCATCGTGTTCAGCGTGCGCGCACCACCGCCGAGCTTGTAGATCATGCGCAGTTGCAGATGGTCCTGCAGGTTTTCGCCGACGCCGGGCAGATCGGCCAGCGGCTCGATGCCATGCTGGCGCAAGCTGTCGGCCGCGCCGATGCCCGAGCATTGCAGAATTTGTGGAGAACCAACGGAGCCAGCCGCCAGCAGGGTTTCTTTGTCGGCGGTGGCGTTGAATTGCGTGCCGCCGCCGGTGAAAATCACGCCCTTGCACACCGGACCGCGATCGCTCATTTCGATCTGCAAACGTTCCACGTGGCAGCCGGTCATGATGGTCAGGTTGGGCCGCATCGACACCGGTTTCAAAAACGCCTTCGACGTATTCCAGCGGATGCCGCGTTTTTGATTGACGTCGAAATAGCCGCAACCGGCGTTGTCGCCGCGATTGAAGTCGTCCACTTTCTGGATGCCGACCTGCTCCGCCGCATCACGAAACGCGTCCAGGATTTGCCACGACAAGCGCTGCTTTTCCACCCGCCACGGACCGCCGGCGCCATGCAATTCGGAAGCGCCGCCGTGATAATCCTCGCTCTTTTTAAACAGCGGCAGCACCGACTCCCAGCGCCAGCTGTCATCGCCGGTCAGCTCGGCCCAGCGGTCGTAGTCGCTGCCCTGGCCGCGCATGTAGATCATGCCGTTGATGGAGGAACTGCCGCCCAGGACTTTGCCGCGCGGGTAGAGCAAGCTGCGCCCACCCAGGCCCGGATCGGCTTCGGTGCGGTACATCCAGTCGGTCCGCGGATTATCTATGCAATGCAGATAACCAACGGGAATATGGATCCACACATAATCATCTCGTCCACCCGCTTCGATCAGCAGGACATTCGCGTTTCTGTTCGCGCTCAGCCGGTTTGCCAACACGCAGCCCGCCGAGCCTGCACCAATAATGATGTAATCGTAAATGCCTGCTGATTCCAAAAACTTCTCCTCCAAGAGTGCTGTTTCGGTCAGGCGGCCGCTATCTCCGCCAGCAATGTTTCAACCAGTCTTGCCGCCGGCATCGGCCGGGCGCGCGCGACGCCGGTGCCGCACCACAGCGACATCAATTCCGTCTCGCCGCGCTTGCCCGCTTCCGCCCGGATGGCGCCGGTCAGTGCGTTTTGTATCGGATAGGCCGGGATTTGTTTTTCCACCGTAGCCATTTCAAGCATGAATCGGTTCTCCAGGCCGCGTGCATAGCGGCCGGAAAAGGTGCGCGTCAGCCGGGTCGGATGATCGCCGGCCGTCAGCAAACGCTGCTTGTAAATCGGATTGATCGACGATTCGTCGCACACCAGGAACGCCGTGCCCATTTGCACCGCCTGGGCGCCGCCATCGAGCGCGCGCTTGATATCGGCGCCATCCATGATGCCGCCAGCGGCGATCACGGGAATATGCACCGCCTCGACGATGGTCGGCAGCAGCTCGAAAGTGGTCAGTTTGGCGTCTTCCTGCGCGCCGATGAAGGTGCCGCGATGGCCGCCGGACTCGGTGCCGGAAGCGATCACCGCATCAGCGCCCCTGCTCTGCCAGGCCAGCGCCTCGTCGGCGTGGGTGATGGTGCCGATGACGAAAATACCGGCGTCATGCAGGCGGCGGATCTGCTCGGTGCTGAGGATGCCGAAGGTAAAACTGGCCACGGCAGGACGCAATTCAATCAGCGCTTCAAACTGGGCGGCAAAGTCTTCGCACCATTTGGCGGGCATGGGCACTTCGGTCCAGCCCAACGACGCGGCGATCGGCTTCAGCCATTCCATGGCGCGGGCAACTTCGTCCGGATCCGGCTTGGGGGTTTCCAGCACGAAGAAATTCAGGCAAAACGGCTTGTCGGTCAGGGCGCGGATCTGTGCGGTCTGAGTGCGGATGATGTCCGGCGAAAGTAAGGAGCAAGCCAGCGAACCCAATCCGCCTGCATTGGAAACCGCAGCCACTTGCGCGGGGGTGTTATTGCCGCCGGCAGTCGGTCCCTGGATGATGGGATGAGGAAAAATTGATGTCAAATTCATCGGATTTCTCGCATAAAGTGGCGTTTACGACATGTGGATAAGTCTATGGATATCCACAGGCACGAAATGTGAGTAAACAAAAAATTTTTGGGGACGCTTTTTCTTATCCCAAAACAGTTCTTTGCTCATACACGGCTTTCTCGCCCGCTTATGCAGCCCGTAAACGCCTGATTTTAATCCAAAATGAGCACTTATCCACAGAAAAGTGTCTGCGTTAACAACTACTACTATTTTTATATATACATCTTTAGAGTAAACCATAAACCCAAAAACCACAGGCGCACGGGCCTGAACGGCCTGATACCCCATTGGAACGGAAATAAGATTTCACCAACATCTGCTTTCCCCTATACTGGATTCGCAAACAAACAGCCCCTGGCGGAGACATTTTGTCCTCACAGCGCAAAAATATGCGGTCGCCGGCTTATCTGCGCTTTCGGCGACGTCTGATCACCGGCCTTTTCCTCATGGCTGCGCTTGCCATTGCTGTGGTCGTTTCTCAATTCCGCACCGCCTACGTCGAACGCGAACTCGCCGTCAAAACCCAGACCGAGCACTACGTCAAAGCGATGGAAGCGCATGTGCTGTACTCGATACAGTCCATCGACTTGTCGCTGATGGGATTTGCCAACGCCATCAAAGTCCTGACTGCTCAACAAAGACGCTCACCCGAAACAATGTCGGAATTGTTGTCGTCGCGCGGTTCAGGCTTCAACAGCGAATACTGGATCAGTTTCCTCGATACAAAAGGCGAAGCGGTCGCCACCTCAACTGGCAACAACATTTCCGGCACAAAATACGGAGATCGCGATTACTTCAAAGCCCATCTCGATGTCGCCATGCGTGGCAAATTGTTCATTGGCGTACCGGCAATAGGACGACGCAGCAACCAACGGCTGCTTTTTCTCAGCCGTCGAGTGGAAAGCTCCAAGGGTGAATTCCTGGGAGTGATCGTTGCGCCCCTCAACGTCAACCGCTATGTCACGGTCTTTGAAAATTCGCGCTTCAGTTCCGATATCTCGATCACGCTGATGCACAGCGGCGGCAAAGTGATCGCTGGCGTACCCAATTTCGAACAAACATTTGCCCGCGACCTGGGACCGACCGACCTGTTCGACAACGTACGTCGCGCCAGTTCGGGCACTTTCAAAACCGTCAGCAATGCCGACAGCCTCACCCGCGTGTTCAGTTATCGGGTATTTGAAAACCTTCCCTTGATCATCGTCGTAGGCAGCAACGATTTGGAATCGGCCAGACTGCTCCAGCAAAACTACCTGATTGCTGGCGCTGGTTTAATCATGTTGCTGATACTGATGGCAGGTGCCGGTCATTTTTCGCTGCGCACCTACACCAAGCAGGAAGAACGCGAGCTACGCTTTCGCGCCTTGTACGCCGCCAGTCGCGAAATGGAGCAAAAGCTGCTGGCCAACGAAGAAGAGCGCAAGAAAAACGAAGAATCCATGAAGCTGGCAGCCCTGCTTTTCCAAAATAGCGGCGAAGGCATGATGGTCACCGACGCCGATGGACGCATATTGACCGTGAATCCAGCCTTCTCCCTGCTGAGCGGCTATACGGAGAAAGAAGTCATCGGCCACCGAGGCTATGAATTGACGACCAACCGGCAGGACATCAACTTCTTCACCCGCATGTTCGAATCGATCGCCCAAACCGGACAATGGGAAGGCGAACTCTGGCACCAGCATAAAGACGGCGATGACTACCTGGTCGCGATGCGCTTCAACACCGTCTACGATGAAGTGGGCAATCCCTTCCGCTATGTCGCGCTGTTGAGCGACATCACGAAGAAGAAAGCATCGGAGGAGTTGATCTGGCGCCAGGCCAATTTCGATGCGCTGACCGGTTTGCCGAACCGGCGCATGTTCCACGAGCATCTGCGCCAGGAAATGAAAAAAACCGACCGCTCCCATCTGCCGATGGCGCTGGTTTTCATGGATCTCGACCACTTCAAGGAAATTAACGACACCCTGGGCCATGACAAAGGCGACTTGCTGCTTAAAGAAGTGGCAAGCCGCTTGTCCAGCACCGTGCGCGGCACCGATACGGTCGCGCGATTGGGCGGCGACGAATTCACCATCATCCTCAGCGAGTTGCATAACGCCGGCGATGTGGTCCGTACAGCCCAGGAAATTCTTAAGCAAATGAGCACGCCGTTTAATCTGGGCAATGACGGCGACAAGCATATTGCCCGTATTTCGAGCAGCATCGGCATCACGCTCTACCCTGAAGACGGCGCCGATGCTGAAACTTTAATCAAAAACGCCGACCAGGCCATGTACGCAGCCAAGCAACAGGGCCGCAACCGCTTCAATTATTTCGCTCCGTTCATGCAGGAAGCCACGCGTGTGCGCATGACCCTGGTCAATGAATTGCGCGAAGCGGTCAATCACAACGAATTGCGGATCTTGTTCCAGCCAATTATCGACCTGGCCAGCGGCAAGATTTGCAAGGCGGAAGCGCTGGTGCGCTGGCAGCACCCGGTGCGCGGACTGCTCAATCCTGCTGAATTTATCAGCATCGCGGAAAGCAGCGGCATGATTGTCGGCATCGGCGACTGGGTTTTCAAGCAGGCGGCACAGGAAGTGCAGAAATTACAGGCACTGGGTTTGCCTGATTTCCAGGTCAGCGTGAACAAATCGGCCTGGCAGTTCCGTGACGACGGCAGCAACTACCAGCAATGGCTGGAATTTCTCCAGGAACTGCACCTGAATGCCAACAGCATCATCATCGAAGTGACGGAAAACTTGCTTTTGGACACCGCGAACTCGGTTTCGGAGCGGATGTTGGCTTTCCAACATGCCCATATGCAGATTTCGTTGGACGATTTCGGCACCGGCTACTGCTCGGTGGCGTTTTTAAAGCGTTTCGATATCGATTACATAAAGATCGACCCAACTTTTGTCTCAAATCTGTCCAGCGGCACCGACGGCATCGTACTTTGCGAGGCAATTATCGCCATGGCGCACAAGCTGAACATCAAAGTAATCGCCGAAGGCATCGAAACACCTCAACAACTGGCGGCTCTGACAGCCGCTGGATGCGATTTAGGGCAGGGATACCTGATTTCCAAGCCGATTTCGGGCGAAGAACTGGAAAAACAGATCAAAAGCGAGCAGGCACCTGTGAATAACTCGCTGGATATCCACAGGACGACTTGTGAGTAAGGATGAAGTTGTCCAAGGGCCGCCATTTTATACAGAATTGCTCCTGAACTGGTACAGCGTTTATGCAAGCGCTTATCTTTCTCGTAAACGAATGATTTGTAAACGTATACATGACTTATCCACAGGCTTTTGGTCGTTTACTATTACTACTATTTTTATATAAATCTTTTGTAAACTACTAAACCCGTAAAACGCGAATCTGAAGGCCTGCTCGTGTTTTGAAAACACTCCTGACCACAAAAAACGTCTTAAAATCGATCGTTTTTTGTAAACTGCTGTGGACAAGCAGTACGAAATCCACAGCCTCCACCTTTACAAACCAAGGAAAACTATGCGTTTAGGCATCATCAGCGCTTTAGCTGAAGAACAGCACGGGCTGATAGAAGCCCTTGAGAGCCCCTACAAGCTCGTCCACGGCATGCGGGAGTACACGGGTGGGAAACTCTGGGAAATCGACGCTGTGTGCGTTCTGTCGCGTATAGGCAAGGTTGCAGCAGCGATGACAGCTTCCATCCTTGTGGAAAAGTTCGGAGTTACCCACATCGTCTTCACCGGGGTTGCTGGAAGCGGGGATAAAAATGTACAAGTCGGGGATATCGTCGTCGCTGAAGAGCTGGTTCAGCATGATTTCGATGCCAGCCCGCTTTTTCCACAGTTTGAGATCCCGCTGACAGGCTTGTCGCGCTTCGCGACCGACACTGCCCTGACCCAGCGATTGGCTGTCGCAGCCGCACAAACCACGCGGGTACACCGGGGATTGATCGCCAGTGGTGACCAATTCATAGGCAAACTGGCCCAAATTCAGGCGCTGAAAGCCGCTTTGCCTGATTTATTGGCAGTGGAAATGGAAGGCGCAGCGGTGGCGCAAGTGTGTTTCGAGCTGGGCATTCCGTTTGCCATCATCCGCACGATCTCGGACAACGCCAATGACGATGCGGCCGTCGATTTCATGCATTTCATCAAAACCGTGGCTTCGCGTTACGCTTTTGAGGTGATTGAAAACTTCTGCAAGGCCGCTCATCCAGCGGAAAATACGTAGAAATGGTGATCGTTCCGGCTGGGAGCATCGCCATGCGGGATGATCGAACCGGTCGCGCATGGGTGGTTGAACTTCCATCGTTTGCGATCGGCCGTTATCCTGTCACGCAAGCCGAATATGCGGAGGTCAGCGGCGCCTGGCCGGCATCCCACGATTCCCCGCACAGCCCGGTGGAAAACGTCTCCTGGATCGACGCCGTCCGGTTTTGCAATACCTTGTCGGCTCGCGCAGGATTAAGCGCATGTTACGAACTTCATGAAGACAGCGCCACTCGCATTCCCGGCAGTGACGGCTATCGCCTGCCCACCGAGGCGGAGTGGGAATATGCATGCCGTGCCGGAACCAACGGACCATGCTATGGCAAGCTCGACGACATCGCCTGGTATCGGGAGAATTCCGGCGGCCGTTCCTGTGTGGTGGGCCTGAAGCAGCCCAATCTGTGGGGACTGCACGATATGCTGGGCAATGTCTGGGAGTGGTGCGAAGACCAATACGATCCCGAGGTCTATGGCCTGTATCGGGTATTCCGGGGCGGTGGCTGGTCGGACGCCGAACGCGGCTGCCTGGCGACGAACCGCCGCCGCAGCCATCCCACGTATGCCATTGACGACCTCGGATTCCGCCTCGTCAGATCGCAGGCGTAAAAAAAAGGGCCAGGTTTTATCCCGGCCCCCAAAACAACAACAGGTGATCGTTACTTTATGCGTCCAGCGTCATCAGGCTGGCGTTGCCGCCGGCTGCCGTCGTATTCACGCACAGAGCGCGCTCAGCGAGCAAACGCCACAGGGGGATGGCGCCATCCTCGTTGGTGTCGATCAAGCCCACCAGCGCCCCGCTACGGGCCGCCAGCGAGGTGCGCAGGCCGGCGACCAGCATCGTCTCCACCAGCGCGATCTGGAAATCGCCAGCGAAGCTGTCCAGGGTGCCAACCACCTGGACGCGGTCCTTGACCGCTGCCGGCAGGTCCGCCGGCAGCAATTTGGACGATTCCGCCGTCAGCAGCGCAATATTGCCGGTCGCCAGCGTCGCTGCGATCTGGTTCAGCAGGCCGGCTTGGGTAGCGGCCGCGCACACCACGGAACCGCGCGCGACCAGCGCCAGCGTGTTGCGTTCACCGGTCGGGCCAGGCAAGACGGTCACGCTGCCCAGCATCGTGGTGCGGCCGTATTGCTCGGCCAGGGTTGCGGCGCGTTCGTGGCCGTGTGTTTTTGACCAGACTGCCAGTGCATCCAGGCCTGGCGTTGCTTGGCTCTCGTGCTGGGCGCTGGTAATGGCGCCGCGTTGCAGACGTTTCAGGTACAGCGGACCGCCGGCTTTCGGGCCGGTGCCGGATTTGCCTTCGCCGCCGAACGGTTGCACACCGACCACTGCGCCGACGATGTTGCGGTTGACGTAGATATTGCCGACATGCGCGCGCGAGGTGATGTAGTCGATGGTCTCATCGATGCGCGAGTGTACGCCCAGCGTCAGGCCGTAGCCGCTTTCGTTGATCTGCTCAATCAGCTTCGGCAGATCGGCGCGTTTGTAGCGGATCACGTGCAGCACCGGGCCAAACACTTCCTGCGTCAGTTCGGACAGCGAGCGGATTTCCAGCACGGTTGGCGGCACGAAGGTGCCGGCCGCGGTCACGCTGGCAGGCAGGTCCAGCGAGAAATAGTTCAGTGCGGTCGCCTTCAGCTTGTTGATGTGCGCCAGCAGGTTTTGCTGGGCTTCGGCGTCGATCACCGGGCCGATATCGGTCACCAGGCGGTCCGGGCAGCCGACTTTCAGTTCCTGCATCGCGCCCTTGAGCATTTTGATGGTCTTGTCGGCGATATCTTCCTGCAGGAACAATACGCGCAGCGCCGAGCAGCGTTGGCCGGCGCTGTCGAAGGCCGACGAAATCGCGTCCTGCACCACCTGTTCCGGCAGCGCCGACGAATCGACGATCATGGCGTTCTGGCCGCCGGTCTCGGCGATCAGCGGGATATCGGCGTTTTCAGCGACGGCGCGCTTGGCCAGGGTGCGGTTGATCAGCTGCGCCACTTCGGTCGAGCCGGTGAAGATCACGCCTTTGACGCGCGCGTCGGCGGTCAGCGCGGCGCCGACCACTTCGCCGCGGCCCGGCAGGAATTGCAGCGCGGCTTGTGGAATGCCCGCTTCGTGCAGCAGCTCGACGGCGCGGTGGGCGATCAGCGGCGTTTGCTCGGCCGGCTTGGCCAGCACCACGTTGCCGGCCGCCAGCGACGCGGCCACCTGGCCGGTGAAGATCGCCAGCGGGAAGTTCCAAGGGCTGATGCAGGTCACCGGACCCAGCGCTAGGGTGTTGGTCGAGCCATGCACTTCGCCGGCGTAGTAGCGCAGAAAGTCGACCGCTTCGCGCAGCTCGGCGATGGCGTTCGGCAGCGATTTGCCGGCTTCGCGGATCGCCAGGGTCATCAGTTCCATGGCGTTGGTTTCGAACAGGTCGGCGGCGCGGTTCAGTGCGGCGGCGCGCAGCGACGGTTCGGTGGTCTGCCAATCCATGGCGAAATTGCTGGCGCTGGTCAGCGCGGTTTCCACGTCGGCGGCGCTCGCTTCCACCAGTTGGCCGACGATGTCGCTCCGTTGCGCCGGGTTGGTCACGTCCTGCGTCGGCTGGCCGGTGCTCAGGCCGCCAGCCAGCAAAGGCGCGGCGCGCCAGCTGCGCGGCACGGCCAGTTCTGCCGAAATTTTACGCAGCACGTCTTCATTGGCGAGGTCGAAACCGGCCGAGTTCTTGCGGTCGCCGAACATGTCCAGCGGCAGGGCGATGCCGGTGTGCGGCAGGCCGCCCTGTTCGCGCGCCTGGGCGACCGGGTCCTTGACCAGCGATTCGACCGGGATCGCTTCGTCGACGATCTGGTTGACGAAGGACGAGTTGGCGCCGTTTTCCAGCAGGCGGCGCACCAGGTAGGCCAGCAGTGTTTCGTGGGTGCCGACCGGTGCGTAGATGCGGCACGGCTTGTCCAGATTGTTTTTGCCGACCACCTGGTCGTACAGCGATTCGCCCATGCCGTGCAGGCACTGGAATTCGTAGTCGGTCACGCCGTCGCGCTTGGCCCAGGTGTAGATCGTCGACAGGGTTTGCGCGTTGTGGGTGGCAAACTGCGGATAAATCACGCCGGTCGAAGCCAGCAGCTTTTGCGCGCACACCAGGTAGGACACGTCGGTGTAGACCTTGCGGGTGTAGACCGGATAGCCGCTCATGCCGTCGACCTGGGCGCGCTTGATCTCGGCATCCCAATACGCGCCCTTGACCAGGCGCACCATGAACTTGCGGCCACTGCGCTTGGCCAGGTCGATCAGGAAGTCGATGACGAAGGGGCAACGCTTCTGGTAGGCCTGCACGACGATGCCGATGCCTTCGAAACCGGCCAGCTCGGGGTCGTAGGCCAGCGCTTCGACCAGGTCCAGCGACAGTTCCAGGCGATCGGCCTCTTCCGCATCGATGTTCAGGCCGATGTCGTAGTGCTTGGCCAGCAGCATCAGTTCGCGCACGCGCGGCAGCAGTTCTTCCATCACGCGGCTACGCTGGGCGCGGCTGTAGCGCGGGTGCAGCGCCGACAGTTTGACCGAAATGCCGGGACCGTTCTTGATGCCGCGGCCGTTCGAGGCCTTGCCGATCGCGTGGATCGCGGTTTCGTAAGAGGCGTAGTAATTCTTGGCGTCGGCCTCGGTCAGCGCCGCTTCGCCCAGCATGTCATAAGAATAACGATAGCCGCGCGCCTCGTTGGATTGGCCGTTCTTGATCGCCTCATCGATGGTCTGGCCGGTGACGAACTGGTTGCCCAGCATGCGCATCGCCAGGTCCACGCCTTTGCGGATCAGCGGTTCGCCGCCCTTGGAAATGAGCTTGGTCAGCGCCGAGCCCAGGCCGGTTTCGCTGCTGGTGGACACCAGCTTGCCGGTGATCAGCAGACCCCAGGTGGCGGCGTTGACGAACAGCGAAGGCGATTCGCCCAGGTGCTTGCGCCAGTCGCCCTTGCTGATTTTGTCGGCGATCAGGCGGTCGGCGGTGGCGTTGTCGGGAATACGCAACAGTGCTTCGGCCAGGCACATCAGCGCCACGCCCTCTTCCGACGACAGCGAAAACTCGTGCATCAGGGCGTCGACGCCGGAGGCGCGGGTGCGCTGTTCGCGCACCGAGCTGACCAGTTTATGTGCCAATTGCTGGGCCTGTTGCAGGGTGCCGGCGTCGTTGTTCTTGATTTGTTCCAGCAGCCATTGAACGGCGCTGACTTCGTCACGGCGATAGGCCGCCGTCACTGCTGCGCGCAGGGGAATCGGGTCGCGCAGGATTTCGGCCTGCATGGCGGCGAAAGGGGTAAAACCGGTGGCTGCTGCTGCTTGCATTGATTACTCTCAGAAGGAAAATTTGGGCGCAGCTGATTACAAAAAAACGCTCTGCCTGCAAGTGCCGGCGAGCGTGAATCTGAGTCAACTGCTGATGATTCGATTGTAGTGTGATTTCTTCTGGATTAATTCTGGTATTGCAGGGGACTAGCAATAGATTGTTTTTAGTGCGACAATTTAACCAAATAATATTTATTTGGGAGTTCCCGGAAATGTTAGACAAGATCAGCAAAAAAATCTTGATGGAATTGCAGAGCGATGGCCGCATCAGCAATGTGGAGCTGGCGGCGCGGGTGAACCTGTCACCAGCCGCTTGCCTGGAACGCGTGCGCAAGTTGCACGAATCCGGCTACATCATGGGCTACACGGCCCAATTGAATCCGCAGCTGCTGGATGTGTCCCTGCTCGTCTTCATCGAAGTGGTGCTCGATCGCACGACACCCGAAGTGTTCGACGCCTTCAAACACAGCGTGCAGGTGATACCGGAAGTGCTGGAGTGCCATATGGTTGCCGGCGGCTTCGACTATCTGGTCAAAGCCCGCGTCAAGGACATGGCGGCCTACCGCGAATTCCTGGGTAAAACCCTGCTCCAGAAGGGCGTACGCGAAACGCATACCTACGCCGTCATGGAAGAGGTGAAGAATACCACCAAGTTACCCATAAAATAGCATCAGGGAAATAAATTAGTCGAGACGCCCAAGGCGCCTGGTAAAACGGGGGACAGATGAAGCTTTTGCAGCACAAGCTGGTGCAACGTGGATTGTGGATTTTGGGCGCGACGGCTGGTGGTACCTGCCTTGCATATTTGTTCAAGCTGACGGTTGGCGACGGCGCCGCGCTGGCCTATACGGCGGCCCCGGCGGCGCTGACCGGGGCCTTGCTGGCCCGGTGGGCCGCCGGCCTGAATCAGGACGAGGGCGGCGTGCGCCGCTTCGCCCAGGTGGTCGGCGACGAAATCGACGCCATCATGATCGGCGCGGCGGAAACCTCGTATTTCGTCGATTCGGTCAAAAAGAAAATCGAACTGGACGTCGGCACGGCCGAGGTGATCGTGCGCAGCGCAGCCCACAACGCGCAGGCCACCGCCGCCATTGCCGCCAATGCCGAGCGCGCCGCCAAGATCGCCGCCCAGGTGCGCGGCGAGACGGTCGCTGGCCGCACCGAGGCCGATCACGGCTTGCAACGCATCAATACGGCGCGCCAGGATGCGCAGACCGCGGCGGCCGTCATGGCCAGCCTGCAGACCAATTCCCGCAAAATCTACGGCTTTACCGAAGCCATCAGCGAAATCTCGGCCCGCACCAACCTGCTGGCGCTGAATGCGGCCATCGAGGCGGCGCGCGCTGGCGAACAGGGGCGCGGTTTTGCCGTGGTCGCCAGCGAGGTGCGCCAGCTGGCGCTGCGCACCAAGGAAGCCACCGACGAAATCAGCACCATGGTGCGCGAGATTAATCAGCAGGCCGAACAGGCCGCCACCGGCATGAATTCGCTGGCGCTGAAGGTCAGCGAAGCGGCCGGCAACGTCGAAACGGTGCATGGTTTGCTGGGCAACATCGAGCGGTCGTCGGGCGTGTCGGAGGAAGAGATCGGCGAGATCGCCCGGGCGTCGCGCGAACATGTCGCCACCACGGAAGAAATCGCCACGGCCATCGCCAGCATCCGCGACAGCCTGTTATCCACAGAGAAGGAATTGCCGCGCGCCGCCAGTTCGGCGATGGCGCTGGCGGAACGGGCTGAAGTCATCACCGGCGCGCTGGGGGAATCGTCGATCGTCACCTCGCACGATGCGATCCGCATCGCCGCGCAGCAGGCGGCCGAGCAGGTGGGACGGATTTTCGAGGCGGCTGTCGCTTCCGGCAAGATCACGCGCGATGCGTTGTTCGACCGCGGCTACACGGCTATCCCGAACACCGACCCGCCCAAGCACAAGACCCGCTTCGACGATTTCACCGACCGGGCGCTGCCGCAGTTGCAGGAAGGTTTGCTGGCGGCCATGCCGCAGCTGGCCTATGCCGGCGCTGTGGATAACAACGGCTATTTCCCGACCCACAACAAGAAGTTTTCGCAGCCGCTGACGGGCAATTACGACGTCGATATGGTCAACAACCGCACCAAGCGCATCTTCAGCGACCGCACCGGCAAGCGCTGCGGCGCAAACACCAAGCCCTTCCTGCTGCAAACCTACAAGCGCGATACCGGCGAAGTGATGCACGACTTGTCGGCGCCGATCTATGTGAACGGCAAGCACTGGGGCGGTTTCCGCATCGGCTACCGCTCCAGCCACCAGTAATCAGTAGGTATCGTTTTTGGGCGCCGTGCCCGGCGCGGTGCGCTGGGCCACGGTGTTCATGCCCTCCAGGTGCATGCGCAGCCACTTGTGGGCCGGGCTGCGGGCATCGCGCTCGTGCCACAGCATGTCCAGGTGCACGGCCGGCAAGGTGAACGGCAATTCCTTGGAAATCAGCGCGTCGGTCATGCCGGTCGAGGCGATCAGGTGGCGCGGCAGCACGGTGATCAGGTCCGAATTGGCCACCACGCGGCCGGCGGTGAAGAACTGGTTCACCGTCAGCAGGATGCGGCGCTCGCGCTGGATTTGCGCCAGCGCCTCGTCCACCAGGCCGTGCGCGCGGCCGGAAAAACTCACCAGCAGGTGATTGGCCTTGCAATAGTTGTCCAGGTTCAGCTCGACCTTGGACAGCGGATGGTCGCGCCGCATCACGCACACATAATGTCCCGAATACAGCCGTTCATGGCGGATCGGCGAGCCGGTCTCATATGATAGCTGCGCCGCCACGCCGGGGAAGAAGCCCACCGCCAGGTCGATATCGCCGCGCAGCAGCATCGGCCGCGGCTCGCGCGTGGTCAGCGGCACCATGCGCACGTTGACGCCCGGCGCTTCGCTCTCGATCGAGCGCATCAGCGACGGCAGCCAGAAGGCGGCGGTGGCGTCGGCCATCGCCATGCGGAAGGTGGCGTGGGCGGCCGAGACGTCGAAGGTTTCCGGCGCCACCGCCGCTTCCAGGCTGGCCAGCGCGCTGCGCACCGACGGCCACAGCGCCTCGGCGCGCGGGGTCGGCTTGACGCCGTAGGCGGTGCGGATCAGCAATTCGTCGCCCAGGCTCTCGCGCAGGCGCTTGATGGCGTTGGAGACGGCGGGTTGGGTCATGGCCAAATGGCCGGCGGCGCGTGTCAGGTTCTGCTCTGTCATCACGGCGTCGAAGACGCGTAACAAATTCAAGTCCAGCGTCAAAAAGCTCATGTCGGCTCGGGATGTGGGGTTGGGATCGGTACAGTATCGAGAAATATGGATTTCACGTCAATAACAAGCATCCCATTCACCAAACGAATAATTGTTATCGGGGAAGTAAATTGGATACTTATGTTGCGCTGCACTATAGTTACACTTGATTCTAAATGCAGTGCTACAACATGTCTACCATCATCTCAATCGTACAAAATTTTTCCTTGGTCGCCGCCGGTGAGCTGGCGCTGGTCAGCGGCGCCGTGTGCGCGCTGATCGTCCTGTTCAAACCGCTGCTGCGCGGCCTGGCGCGTGCCGCCATGCTGGTTATCAAGCCGAAGCGCAGCAAGGAAGAGCAGCTGCAGCGCCGCCAGATGCGCGATGCAATGATGCTCAAGCGCATGCTCAATGCGATGGAACGCGATCCCAGCCACGCCGCCGAACTGCGCGCCATGGCCGCGCGTGCCTAAGACGAATCTGCCTAAATAATAAGCAGCGGTACCGAGGGGATCACCCCGCCGGTACCGCGCCGCAGCATTACTTCTCGCCCAGCAGGGCAGGTTTCAGCGAGCTGTCGACCGGATGGTCGCCCAGCCAGATGCGCAGCACGGCGTTGTAGAACGCCATGTCCGGCATCAATTCCCCGATTTTCTTACCGTTCAGATAACACTGCGTGCCCTCGCCCGGGGTCCAGTCCAGCAGCATCTGGTCGCCCTTTTTCAGCGCCTGGATCTGTGCGAACACTTCGCCGAACTTCATCGTTTGCGGCGCGATCTTGCTGCGTTCGTTCTTGTCGGTATTGTTGTTCAGGCCTTCCAGGAAGGCTTTGCCGAAGTCTTCCGAGCTCACTTCGCGCAGCATCGTGATCGACACGCGGCGCGGGCCCTGGGTGGCCAGCACGTCCGGCACGGAGGTTTTCTTTTCGGTCAGGTACAGGCCGGCGGCGTAGACCTTGAAGATGACCTTGGTGCGCAGACCGGCGCCGTTCAGCTTCAGTTCTTTGCCGGCAACGCTGATGGTGTCGTCGAATTTAACGCCGGCCACTTCCACGGCGGCAAAGGCGGGCAGGCTGAAGCTGCCCGCCAGGAAGGCGGCCGCCATCAGGCTCTTGATGATATTTCTGCGATTCATGAGTTGTCTCCGAGGATGATAGATGCCAGCATCTCGCCCGCGATGTAGGCGTTGCTGGAATATACCACCGGGAGTCGCGCAAAAACGCGTGGCGGCGCAATTTGGCCGCACGGTCATGCTTTTTTAGGCTCGTCAGGCCTTGCTGGCGGCTTGCAAACGGTCGAATTTGTCGCGTAATTGCTCTTCGGACTCGCGCCAGGCGGGATTGAAGGGAATGCAGCTGACCGGGCACACCTGCTGGCATTGCGGCTCATTGAAATGGCCGACGCACTCGGTGCATTTGTCCGGATTGATTTCGTAAATTTCGGCGCCCATGTAGATCGCGTCGTTCGGGCACTCAGGCTCGCAAACGTCGCAATTGATACAGTCGTCGGTGATCATCAAGGCCATGATGGAACTCGCTTATTGCTCGGCGGCGGCGTTGGCGGCAATTTTCTTTTGCAGCCAGCGGTCGACCGATGGGAAAACAAACTTCGACACGTCACCGCCCAGCACCGCGATCTCGCGCACGATGGTGCCGGAGATGAACTGGTATTGGTCGGACGGCGTCAGGAACAGGGTTTCGACGTCCGGCAGCAGGTAGCGGTTCATGCCCGCCATCTGGAACTCGTATTCGAAGTCGGACACGGCGCGCAGGCCGCGCACGATGACGCGGGCGTCATGCTCGCGCACGAAATCCTTCAGCAGGCCGGAGAAACTCTGGACCTTGACGTTGGGATAGTGGCCCAGGACTTCGTTGGCGATGGTCAGGCGCTCTTCCAGCGAGAAGAACGGTTTCTTGTTCTTGCTGTCGGCGACACCCACCACCAGCGTGTCGAACAGACCGGATGCGCGACGCACCAGATCTTCGTGACCACGGGTCAACGGATCAAAAGTTCCTGGATAAACGGCTACTACCATCGCGGCTCCTTGCAGTGCACCAATATAGAACGCGCATTATGCCTGAAAATCCCTGTTTGCCTTAATTTGGGGCTGCTTGAAGCCCTTTTAGCGGCAAATGCGGGCCGTTCAAGCTGCCGTTTGCTTGTGCTTTAATAAATGGAAGAACACCATCCCGGCCTTGTCCGCCCGCAGCACTTCCCACGGCGCCATCCACTCCGGCGCATCGCCCTCGTCGAACGCCAGCGCCATGCCGGATTCGGCGTAGATCAGGCCGCCCTCTTTCAAGATGCGCGTGCACAACGGCAGGCAGCGTTCGAGGAACTCCTGCTGGTAGGGCGGATCGAGGAAGATCAGGTCGAATTTCTGGCCGCGCATGGCGGCCGACTGGGCCACGGCCAGGGCGTCGGCGCGCATGATCTGCACGTTCTCGGCTTTGAGCTTGGCCTTGATGTCTTCCAGCTGGCGCACCACCGGCACCACGGTGTCGATCATCGTCACCGCTTGCGCACCGCGGCTGGCCGCCTCGAAACCCAGCGCGCCGCTGCCGGCGAACAAGTCCAGCACCTGGGCGTCGGCCCAATTGCCGTCGCGCTGGTGATTGATCCAGTTGAAGACGGTTTCACGCACGCGGTCCGGCGTCGGCCGCAGGCCGGAGGCGCTCAGCACCGGCAGCGGCGTGCGCTTCCAGGCGCCGCCGATGATGCGCACCTGGTTGCTGTGCTGGGGACCGTGGACCGGTACTTTGGCTGGTTTCGCGGGCTTGTTGGCGGGCTTTTTTGGCATGTGGCTGTGTTCTAAGTCATTGATTCAACAGGAGCCACTATACCATACGGGCCTTAGCGGGGTTCCGCCGCCAGGTTGTTGAAGTCGTCGATCCAGCCTTGCATGCGCTTCTGCGCGTGAGCTTTCTGGGCCGGCGTGGCGATCTTGATGACGGTTAAGACTAGCTGCGCCGTGGAAGCTTCATAAGCGTCGAAGAATTGCTTGCGCTCGGAGTGTTCGAGGCGGTCGAAGGAGTCTTTGATCAGCGCGTGGATCAAGGCCATCGTCGCTTCCTTGTTCAGCTTTTCGCGCTGCACCTTTTGCACCAGCGTCAGAATGTTTTTCTGCCGGCGCATGCGCTCGTCCAGCCAGATGTCGTTGTCCAGCGGGCGCGCATCGGAAGCCTTGCGGATCTGCGCTTCCTGCTCGGCGCTGAAGTTGCCGAACCATAGCTCGAATTGCTCCATCGATTTTTTATAGCGGAACTTCAGTTGCGCGTCCGTGTCGCCCTTCATGTTTTTCTTACGGAACTCGGCGTTATTGGCGCTGAACTTCTTATCCAGCGCGGCGATCTGTCCGGGTTGCAGCGAGCGCACCAGGTCCGCCAGTTCCGGCAGCGCCTTGAACAGCAGCAGCTGGGTACGGCTCTTGACCTCGTCGTAGTCGCCCACCAGATCGGCCGCCGTCGGGTTGCCGGCCAGCTGGCGCTGTCCCGTTTGCAGGATTTGCACGTAGTCGTGCAGCTGGGTCTTGCGATGCCAGCGGAACAGCTCGTCAATATCCTTCTTGACCCAGCCTTTTTGATCGGCATTGAAGTCGACGTAAGCGTCCAGCCACCAGTACAGCAGTGTATCGCCGTGGTTATAGACCAGGCGCAGCGAGCTGCATCCGGCCAGGACCACCATCAGCACGATCAGGAAAAGGCGGCGCAGTGCGCGGTTGTAGTTATCTGGCATGTTAAACTTTCGCTTTGATTAACTCTGTGATTTGGCACCTATGAACGTAGTTATCCTCGCAGCCGGCATGGGCAAGCGCATGCAATCCGCGTTGCCGAAAGTGTTGCATCCGCTGGCGGGCAAGCCGCTGTTGTCGCACGTTCTGGATACGGCGCGCAGCTTGTCTGCCAGCCAATTATGCGTGATTTACGGACATGGGGGCGCTGCGGTGCTGGAGATGCTGGCCGCGCAGCCGGAAAAGGTTGCCACCGCACTGCAAGAACCGCAGCTGGGCACCGGCCATGCCGTCATGCAGGCCTTGCCTGAACTGGACGACAGCGCCGCCACCCTGATCCTGTACGGCGACGTGCCGTTGACCACTTCTGCCTCGCTGCAAGCGCTGGTGGACGTGGCCGGCAACGACAAGCTGGCCATCCTGACGGTGGTGCAGGACGATCCTACCGGGCTCGGCCGCATCATCCGTGAAAATGGCAAGATTGTGCGCATCGTCGAGCAAAAAGACGCGAACGAAGCCGAACGTGCCATTAAAGAGATCAATAGCGGCATTCTGGTCGTGCCCACCGCGCGCCTGAAGCAATGGCTGGGCGCGCTGAAGAACAACAATGCCCAGGGCGAGTACTATCTGACCGACATCGTCGCCATGGCGGTGGCGGACGGCGTACCTGTGGTGTCGGCCCAGCCGTCGGCCCAGTGGGAAGTGGCCGGCGTGAACAGCAAGGTGCAATTGGCCGAACTGGAACGCATCCACCAAGGCAATATCGCCCTGAAATTGCTGGAACAGGGCGTGACGCTGATGGACCCTGCCCGCCTCGACGTGCGCGGCGAACTGATTTGCGGCCGCGACGTCACCATCGACGTCGGCTGCGTGTTTGAAGGCAAGGTCGAGCTGGCCGACGGCGTGCGCGTCGGACCGCACAGCGTGATCATCAATTCCCGCATCCTGGCCGGCGCGCATATCAAGCCGTTCTGCCATATCGAAGAGGCGGTGGTGGGGGAAGTGTCCATCATCGGCCCGTATGCGCGCCTGCGTCCCGGCACCGTGCTGGCGGAGGATGTGCATGTGGGTAACTTCGTCGAAATCAAGAACGGTCAGATCGCCGCGCACAGCAAGGCCAACCACCTGGCCTACATCGGCGATGCGACGATAGGTTCGCGCGTCAATATCGGCGCCGGCACCATCACCTGCAACTACGACGGCGTCAACAAGTCCCGTACCGTGATCGAAGACGACGCCTTTATCGGCAGCGACAGCCAGCTGGTCGCTCCGGTGACCGTCGGCAAGGGTGCGACGCTGGGCGCAGGCACCACGCTGACCAAGGATGCGCCGGCCGGCAAGCTGACGATTTCCCGCGCGCGCCAGATCACTGTGGAGGGCTGGAGCCGCCCGGTCAAAAAACCGAAGTAATAGCACAGCACTCAACGCCAAACCGGGATACGTCCCGGTTTTTTTATTTGTGGATAACAATGTGGAGAAGCTTGCGCATAAGCCCTGAGGAAGTGGCGTATAAGCCCGGGAAAACTGCGGGACAACTTCCCTTGCATCAAAAAAGTGACCGCTTGCCACGGCCTGCAGCCGCGATCTACCTTGGGCTGTGGATAAGCCTGTGGGAAATCATGTGAGTAAGGCAGGATAACTTTTTACTGTGGATAAGCTTGGGTATAAGTCAGTGTAAAGCCCTGGGAAAAGCCATGGAAAACGCGGGAAAACATTTCCTGCGTTTTGCCCGGTGTGGATAAGCCTGTGCAAAAGCACCTGAACAAGGCGGGGATAAGTGGCTAAACCGCGATCCGCGTCTCGAATTTGCTGCGGAAAGTGGAAAAGTAGGCTTTGACATTGCGCACATTGGTCTGCGTGACGAACAGGCGGTGCGCCAGCGCGTGATAGGCCGGCATGTCGGCCACCTGGACGATCAGCACGAAGTCGGGCCCCGGCGCCACCCGGTAGCATTGCAACACGGCCTCGTCGGCCGCCACGTGGGCTTCGAACTCGGCCATGCGCTCGGCGGCCTGGATATCCAGTGAGATTTCCACGATCGCCGTCAGGCTGGGCCCGACCTTCTCCGGCGCCACGATGGCCACCTGGCGCTGGATCACCCCGCTCTCGGTCAGATGCTTGACCCGGCGCAAACAAGTCGGCGCGGAAACATGGACCGCCAGCGCCAGCTCGCTGTTTGTTTGCGACGAATCAACTTGCAGCGCATTCAAAATGCGACGATCCACTTCATCCATAAAAATAATCCTAAAAAATGAAATAATATTTCACGCTTTCAGCGTAATGAAAGAATATTCCAAAATATACAGGATTTAGAAAGCATATTTCAGAAGTACTGCTCTAGCATGGCTACACTTATTTTTAGCGAGGTTTTCTATGTGCGGCATCGTCGGCGCGGTAGCGCAACGCAACATCACTCCCATCCTGATCGAGGGCCTGAAGCGCCTGGAATACCGCGGCTACGACTCCTGCGGCGTCGCCCTGCACGTGGATGGCCAGTTGCAGCGTTCGCGCAGCACCTCGCGCGTGGCCGACCTGGAAAAGCAGATCGCCGAAGTCGGCATGCAAGGTTTCACCGGCATCGCCCACACCCGCTGGGCCACGCACGGCGCGCCGGCCTCGCACAATGCCCACCCGCACTTCTCGCCGACCACCGAACAGGCGCGCATCGCGCTGGTTCACAACGGCATCATTGAAAACCACGACGAATTGCGCGCCGAACTGACCGCGCTCGGCTACGTCTTCCAGAGCCAGACCGACACCGAAGTGATCGCCCACCTGGTCGACCATATGTACAACGGCGACCTGTTCGACACCGTCCAGCAAGCCGTCAAGCGCCTGCATGGCGCCTATGCGATCGCCGTGTTCTCGCGCGAAGAGCCGCACCGTGTGGTCGCCGCGCGCCAGGGCTCGCCGCTGATCGTCGGCCTGGGCCAGGGCGAGAATTTCGTCGCTTCGGACGCGATGGCGCTGGCCGGCACCACCGACCAGATCATCTACCTGGAAGAAGGCGACGTGGTCGACCTGCAACTGAGCCGCACCTGGATCGTCGACGTCGACGGCAAGCCGGTCACGCGCGAAGTCAAGACCGTGCAGGCGCACACCGGCGCGGCCGAGCTGGGCCCATACCGCCACTACATGCAGAAAGAAATCTTCGAGCAGCCGCGCGTCATCGGCGACACGCTCGAAGGCGTCACCGGCATCATGCCGGAACTGTTCGGCGACGGCGCCTACAACGTCTTCAAGCAGATCGACCGCGTGCTGATCCTGGCCTGCGGCACCAGCTACTACTCCGGCCTGACCGCCAAGTACTGGATCGAATCGGTGGCCAAGATCCCGGTCAATGTCGAGATCGCCAGCGAATACCGCTATCGCGACAGCGTGCCGCACCCGAACACCTTGGTGGTGACGATTTCGCAAAGCGGTGAGACCGCCGACACCTTGGCCGCGCTCAAGCACGCGCGCAGCCTGGGCATGGAACACACGCTGACGATCTGCAACGTTTCGACCAGCGCCATGGTGCGCGAGTGCAAACTGGCCTACATCACCCGCGCCGGCGTGGAAGTGGGCGTGGCCTCGACCAAGGCCTTCACCACCCAGCTGGCCGCGCTGTTCCTGCTGACCTTGTCGCTGGCCCAAGTCAATGGCCGCCTGAGCGAAGAGGAAGAAGAGCAGCACCTGAAAGCCATGCGCCACCTGCCGGTAGCGATCTCCGCCGTGCTGGCGTTGGAGCCGCAGATCATCGCCTGGTCGGAAGATTTCGCCCGCAAGGAGAACGCGCTGTTCCTTGGCCGCGGCATGCACTACCCGATCGCGCTGGAAGGCGCGCTGAAGCTGAAAGAGATTTCGTATATCCACGCCGAAGCATATCCAGCGGGCGAACTGAAGCACGGCCCGCTGGCGCTGGTGACAGAAGAAATGCCGGTCGTCACCATCGCCCCGAACGATGCGCTGATCGAAAAGCTGAAGTCCAATATGCAGGAAGTGCGTGCGCGCGGCGGCCAGCTGTACGTGTTTGCCGACGTCGACTCGCGCATCACCTCGGGCGAAGGCGTGCATGTGATCCGTCTGCCGGAGCACTATGGTTTGCTGTCGCCGATCCTGCACGTGGTGTCCTTGCAGCTGCTGGCCTACCACTCGGCGCTGGCACGCGGCACCGATGTGGACAAGCCGCGTAACCTGGCGAAGTCGGTTACGGTTGAGTAATTTGACGGCAGTCACGTAGACTCAGCTTCGGCCAACAAAGACGTAGCGAAAACGCCGACCCCATAGAGGTCGGCGTTTTTTATTTAAGTCGCATGTTCTTGCTGTAAGGCGCGGTTATTGCGGCCGTTGGTAACCGCTGTCGGCCAGCAGGCGCTCGAAGTCCCTGGCGTTGAGGATGTCGACGATGGCCTGCTTCTTGTCCTTGGCGTTCTGGTAGTAGGCCTGGCAGATGCGGAAGCCCATGAAGTAGCCCAGGTCGGCCGGACGTCCGCTCGCCTCGTTGGCGCCGCCGTACAGCCATTTGCTCAGGTCGCTGCCCTGCATGGCGACGAAGAATTCCTGCTTCAGTTCCGCCTCGTGCGCGTAGCCGTAGGCGTAGAGTTTTTCGTTGAAGTTGCCTTGGACGACCAGCGAGGCCACGAAGTCGGCGCCGCCCTCCTTGATGGCGTGGCCCAGCAGATTTTGTGGCGACATCTTTTGCTGGAAGTGCATCAGCTCGTGGGTAACAAGCGACGGCATCAGCGCAAAGGAATTGATGCCGTTTTTGTGCCACGGCGTCAGTTCGTCGGTCGGCACGCCCGGCGCCATGGTGAACATTTCAGTGCCGATCAGCAGACCATCCTGCGAGGCGGTGCCACCGGAATTCATGGTGCCGATCAGGAAGTACACATCGGGAAAGGTCGCCTTGTCGTACATGCTCTTGAACTTGCGCATCGCCGCGCGCACCGCAGGTTCCGACTGGTTCACTTGCAGCGTCAGCGGACGGATCGCCGCGTAGTATTTGGGCCGCTTGCTGATGGTGGCGTACAGGTTGGCGCCGCTGACGATACGGTGCGCGACAAAGCCCTGCAGTCCGACACTGCCGGCGTCCAGGTACTGCTGGTCGAGCAGCTGCGCCGGCGCGCTGGACGCCGGCAGTTGCTCGTAGACTTTCCAGAAGCGGTCGATGTCGTTGGTGATGAATTTGAATTGCCCGGGATCCGCGTGCGCGGCCTGGTAGGCCTCTTCGTTGGCGATGGCGCGCTTGACGATGGCCGGCCAGCGCGGGTTGCCGCGCAGGGGCGCAAGCTCGGGGTCCTCGTTGAGCACGTCGGCCAGCCGCATGCCTTCGGCCACGCCGCGTTCCAGTGCGGCCAGCGCCTCCGCGTGGTTGCCAGTCTTGAGGTAGGCGTCGGCCAGGAAGTACATCAGCGTGGCGTCGCGATAGCCGCCCTCGCGCGCGGCGCGGTAAGCGCTGATTGCCGCCGCGTAGTCCTTCTTCTCCAGCGCGGTGCCGGCGGCGTTGGCCAGCAGGCGCGGCGATTGCTGCGCCTGCGCTGCGCACATGGCGGCGGACAGGCACAGGGTCGCGCTCAGTAAAGTGCTCAGTTTCATCAGGTGTCTCCTTGGATTTGGAGACGCCATGATAATTGGTTAAACCACAAGGTCGAGGCCGCGACGACGCACTGCAATTTGGCGGGAATAGAATGCGGAAAAGGCGACACGAGCGTTTTTTCTCTAGTGCCGCTTCCGGTAGGCGACCGGGCGCTACTGCCCGCCGCAGGCCACCGACGACCCGTCGGGCGAAGCCTGGCAGAGCGGCGCCGCGCCGCCGCAGGCGACCTGGTGGCCGTCGGCCGAGTGCTCGCAGAATGGCGCCTTGCCGCCGCAGGCGACGTTTTGGCCATTCGCCGACTTCTCGCAAAACGGCGCGGCGCCGCCGCAGGCCACTTTGTCGCCGTCCTTCGATTTGGCGCAGAACGCCGCCGCGCCGCCGCAGGCGACTTGCTTGCCGTCGGACGAGGTCTCGCAGAAACCGGCCTTGCCGCCGCAGGCAACCGCGCTGCCGTCGGACGATTTCTGGCAGAACACGGCGGCGCTGCCGCAGGCCACCGACTTGCCATCCGGCGAGCTCTGGCAAAACGGCGGGCCGCCGCCGTTGGCGCTGCCGCTGGACTGCGCCGGCCCGGACTGCGGCACGATGGCGACGCAACCGGCGAATAGCAAGGTGGCAATCAGGGTCAAGCTGGAACGTACTGCCTGCGAAATGCGCATGGTTATCCTCAGGGTGGTTGTTGATCTTTTGCTATTGTACCCGTCCGTGCACTACGCCGGCCGCGTGCATACCGCGGTGGTGGCGCCCAAATGCAGTCGCACCGGCACCACGATTTCGCGCAGCGGTCCGCCGTCGATCAGCTGTTCGGCCAGGGTGATGGCTTCCACGGCGATGCGTTCGATGTCCTGCACCACTGTGGTCAACTCGTATGGCAGACCCGGCAGGCCGTCGAAACCGACCACCGACACCTGCTGCGGCATCTGCAAACCCAGGTCTTCGAGCGCGCCGATGGCGCCTATCGCCATTTCGTCGCTGGCGCAGAACAAGGCGGTGAAGCGCAAGCCGCCCTCCCATGCGCGGCGCACGGCGCGATAACCGCCCAACACCGAAAACTGCCCGTCCAGCTCCAGCTCCGGGCGCAGCGCGATGCCGGCCGCCGTCAGCGCCGTGCGGTAGCCGTGGCGGCGGTCGACGTCGGACTGCTGCGCGGTCGGCATGCCGACAAAGCCTATGGTTCGGTGGCCCAGTTCCAGCAGGCAGCGGGTGGCGGCCGCGCCGCCGCCGGCGTCGTCCGGCACGACAAAGGCTGCGTTCGGTTGATGTCCCAGCACCACCGCCGGCACCTTGCGTTGGGCCAGCAGCGCAAGGCGCTCCTGCACCGCTTCGGTGTTATGCAGCAGCACCGCGTCCGGCAGGCGGGCATAGGTTTCCAGCGGCGCGCTCATCTCGACGAAGCGGGTGCCCCGCTCGCCGGCCACTTGCACCAGGGCGCGCCAGAACAAGGTGAAATAAGGGCCGAAGCCGCCCTTGCTGAGGGAAATGCCGACGCTGTGGCGCGAACGCCGGCTCAATTCGCGCGCGGTCGGATCGGGCGAGTAGCCGGAGGCGTCCATCGCGGCCAGGATGCGTTGACGGGTTTCTTCGGCCATGCGGCCCTTGCCGTTCAGGGCGCGGCTGACCGTGCCCTTGGACAAGCCGAGATTCAATGCAAGTTGGTCCAACGTCATCTTCACTGCGCTTCCCCCGGCCCTGGCATGGCATCCAAAAGCGGCATGATACCGCCATTTGCCGGTTTCGCCGCATGTGTTGCTAATTGCATCGTTGAAGCGGAATGAATTGCAAATAAGTTTGGAACGCTGCATAATTATTTCGTTGCGCAACCGGTTGCGCACATAAGAAGCACCGGTTGCTCAATCGATAATTTCGGAAAATGCCTCAACCCGTCAGTGCCGATCACCGCCATGCCGCAGCGACCGCTTATACAGTTATAGTTAAAAAGATAATAGACGGAGACAAAAATGAAGAATCACAAGCGTTTTTTGCTGTCCACCATCACGCTGGCCGTTTGGGCGTTGACGCACCAGGCACAGGCGCAGGAAGTCGCCCCTGCCGCTGACAACACCCCCAGCGGCGCCGACCAGGGCCGGGCCGACGACAAGCTGAACCAGGTAGTGGTCACCGGCAACACCTCGCTCAAGCGCACCGTGCGCGAAAGCTCGGTGGCCGTCACCAGCGCCGACCGCGCCGACCTCGACCGCAAGGCGCCGCGCAGCACCGCCAGCGCGCTGGAACTGATCCCCGGCATGATGGTCGAGGACTCCGGCGGCGAAGTGTCCAACAACTACACGGTGCGCGGCCTGGCCGGCGGCGGCCAGAACTTCGTCCAGCTGTCCGAGGACGGGCTGCCAGTGTTCTACCATCCCGGCCTGGCCGACACCGTCCTCAAGCAGGAATTGTCGATCGACCGCATGGAAGCGGTGCGCGGCGGCACCTCCGGCATCCTGACGGTCAACGGCGCCGGCGCCACCGTCAACTTCATCACGGTGCGCGCCAAGGATGCGCCGGAGGGCGCGATCCGCCTGACCGGTTCCGACTATGGCACCAAGCGCATCGACCTGCGCTACGGCGGCGCGCTCGGCAACGGCTGGTACGCCGGCTTCGGCGGCTTCTACCGCACAGCCGACTCGGTGCGCGACATCGGCTTCACCGCCGACCACGGCGGCCTGCTGCGCGCCTATGTGGGACGCAAATGGGGCGACGGCGAATTCAGCGTCAATCTCAAGCTGGTCAACGACCACAACACCTTCCTGCTGCCGACCCCGTTCCAGAATCCGTCCAATCCGCAGCCGGTGCCTGGCTTCAACGGCAACTACGGCACCTTGCTGAGCGCCGACAACGGCGTCCAGGCCGGCCGCAATTCCAATGGCGTCCAGACCAACGACTTGAACGACGGCGTCGCCACCAAATCGACCTCGATCGGCTACAACTTCGAACAGCGCCTGAACGACGCCGTCACGGTGCGCTCCAAGGGCCGCTACACCGACTTCAAGAACGACTTCAACGCGGTGTTCACCTTCGACAACAACAGCATGCGCTCGGCCGCCGACCGTCTGAAC
Organism: Duganella sp. GW821-FHT07G03; assembly: GCF_059418605.1. Classification (NCBI taxonomy): domain Bacteria; kingdom Pseudomonadati; phylum Pseudomonadota; class Betaproteobacteria; order Burkholderiales; family Oxalobacteraceae; genus Duganella; species Duganella sp. GW821-FHT07G03. The sequence goes on along the minus strand of NZ_JBWKQE010000008.1, from coordinate 105,527 downwards.
CCGGCCACCAACGGCGACATCAAGGCCATGCTGGCGCGCTTCCCCGGCACCACGGCGGCCATCCGCGGCGTGGCCAGCGGCACCGTGTACGCCGGCGCCAATCTCGCCAACGTCAGCGGCAACGGCCTGCTGACGGATAACATCTCGGCCAAGAACCGCGCCTACCGCCAGAACTTCGTCAACGACCTGAGCGTCACCTGGAGCGCGGCCGGCAACAGCCTGACCGCCGGCCTGCTGACCATCGACCAGGATGAACAGGGCGGCAACGACGGCAACACCCGCTTCCTGGGCGAGGTGAGGAACAACCCGGCCCGCCTCGACATCGTCGCCATCGACGGCGCCGGCAAGGTGGTCGGCCAGCTGAGCGACAAGGGCGTGCTGGAATACAACCCGTGGGGCGTGGGCCTGAGCCGCTCCTCGCTGTCGTCGCAGAACCTGTACCTGAACGACGAGTACCAGTTCAACGAGCGCCTGCGGGTGGACGCCGGCATGCGCCTGGAGCACTTCCACTACCGTGTATGGCGTCCGCAGGGCTCGACCGTGGCGATCCCGGGATCGAGCAAGCCGGACGGCAGCGACGCCGACAACATCATGGTCAACAACACCATGCCGGCCTTCAACGGCCAGTACGACTACGTCGACAACGGCGCCGCCAACCACAGCTCGGCCACGGCCGGCGCCAACTACCTGATCAACGACAACCTGGCGGCCTATGCGCGCTATTCGCAAAGCTACCAGGCCAACAACGAGAATCCGGTGACCCACATCAGCTTTGGCGAACTGGGCGCGCGCTACCAGCGGCGCGGCTTCTCCGCCTCGCTGACGGCGTTCCGCACCAACTTCAAGAACTACCAGTTCAGCCGCCTGCTCGAGGGCGACAGCCTGGAAACCAAGATCGGCGGCGACATCATCGTCAACGGCCTGGAATACGAGCTGCAATGGAAGCCGCTGCGCTACGCCCGGGTCAACCTGACCGGCGTGGTGCAGAAATCGTCGATGAACATCAAGAGCGTCAGCGGACCGTCGGCCTCGACCATCAACACCGCCAACCTGGGCTCGCATCCCGAGCGCTCGCCAGACCAGAACTACACCATCACGCCGGCCCTGCTGCTGCCGGATAACAAGGGCGAGGTCTACCTGTCGTACCACCAGATCGGCAAGCGCTACGCCGATGCCGCCAACTCCTTCGTGCTGCCGGCCTACCACACGGTGGACCTGGGCGGGAGCTACCAGTTGACGCCGACGCTGGCGCTGAACGTGAGCGTGCAGAACCTGACCAACACCATCGGCCTGACCGAGGGCAATCCGCGCGCCGGATTCACCGAAGTCGCCGGCGGCAATTATTTCTTTGCCCGCGCCATCCTGGGCCGCAATATGCAGTTTAGCCTGACGGCATCGTTCTAAATGTGCGTCCTTGGCCGGCTGGCGCCCGCGTCAGCCGGTTTTTTTTCCCGGCGGAAGAATCCATCCATGATGAAATACCTCAGCATTGCAGCGTTGCTGCTCGGTTCGGCGGTTCAGGCCGGCGCACAGGACGATTGGACCATCGTCGCGTCCGCCATCGATCCGGCCCATTATCACGGCGTGACGCTCGCCAATGGCATGCTCGGCCTGGTGTCCTCGGCCGAACCGATGCAGATCGGCGAAGTGGTCCTCAACGGCGCCTTCGATACCTACGGCCGCGGCCGGGTCGACAACATCCTGAAGGGCTTCAACTTCATGAACGTCAAGCTCGACGTCGATGGCCAGCGCGCCGACGCCGCCCACGTGTCGGGCCTGCGGCAAACGCTGGACATGAAGCGGGCGCTGCTGGTCACCGAGTTCGACCTCAAGGACACGGTCCACGTCAGGCACAGCATCGCCGCCCTGCGCCAGCTGCCCTACACCGCGCTGGCCACGGTGGAGATCACGGCGCGGCGCGCCACCACGGTCACGCCGTCGGCGCTGATCGCGGCGCCCGACATCCTGCGCGACGTCAAGAACCTGTACGCCCAGATCGACCGCCCGCACGCGCGCATTCCGCTCATGAGCTCGGTGGGCAAGAGCCCGTCGGGCCGGCACACCATCGCCGCCGCCGTCAGCTTCATCTTCGAGCCCGGCGTCCAGCCGGAGCTGGTGCATGAGGACGGCGACTACAACAGCCATGCGACCAAATTCAGCCGGACGCTCAAGGCCGGCGAGACGTTGCGCTTCTCGGTGGTCGGGTCGATGCTGACCTCGGCCCACCTGGCCGACCCGCACAACGAGGCCGAGCGCCTGACCGTGTACGCCGCGCTGCAGGGGCGCGAGCGGCTGATGGCGGCCCACCTGCGGGCCTGGGACCAGTTGTGGCGCAGCGATATCGTCATCGACGGCGATCCGCAAACCCAGCGCGACATGCGCCTGGCGCTGTACTACCTGTATTCGTTCGCGCGCGAAGGCACGGCCTTCAGCCTTTCGCCGATGGGCCTGTCCGGCCTGGGTTACAACGGCCATGTGTTCTGGGACGCCGAGCTGTGGATGTTGCCGCCGCTGCTGGCGCTCCAGCCCGAGCTGGCCAAATCGATGCTCGAATACCGTTTCCAGCGCCTCGGCGCGGCGCGCGAGAACGCCCGCAACCACGGCTACCGCGGCGCCATGTTCCCCTGGGAGTCGGCCAGCGAGGGCCACGAGGTCACGCCGGTGCCGGCGCTGACCGGACCGTTCCAGCAGCACATCACCGGCTGCGTCGGCTGGGCTTTCTGGAAGTACTACCAGGTCACCCACGACAAGCAGTGGCTGCGGGAGCGCGGCTATCCGATGCTCAAGGAAGTGGCCGACTTTTGGGCCAGCCGGGTCGAACGCCAGGGCCCGGGCCGCTACGAGATCAACAACGTGATCGGCGCCAACGAGTGGCAGGAGAACATCGACAACAACGCCTTCACCAACGGCATGGCGATCACCGTGCTGCGCTACGCCGGCCAGGCCGCGCGCGAACTGGGCATCGCGCCCGATCCCGACTGGGAGCTGGTGGCCGCCAACATCCCCATCCTGCGTTTCGCCGACGGCACCACCCGCGAGAACGCCAGCTACGACGGCGTGCCGATCAAGCAGGCCGACGTCAACCTGCTGGCCTATCCGCTGGCGATCGTCAGCGACCCGGCCCGCGTCGCCCAGGACCTGGCCTACTACGCACCACGGCTGGCGCCGGAAGGACCGGCCATGGGGTTGTCCATCGTCGCCACGCTGTACGCCCGCGCCGGCCAGACCGAGCAGGCGTACGCCACCTTCCAGCGCAGCTACCAGGGCCTGCGTCTGGCGCCGTTCGGAGTGCTGGAGGAATACCCCGGCGGTGGCAACCCGTATTTCGCGACCGGCGCCGGCGGCACCTTGCAAGCGCTGCTGTTTGGCCTGGGCGGCTTGCATATCGACGACCAGGGCATAGGCCAGCGCAAGACCGCGCTGCCCAAGCGCTGGAAGAAGCTGGAGCTGCGCGGCGTCGGTGTCGACCGTGCGACGTTTACCCTGCCCTAGGCCCGGCATCCATTTTTCCGGCCGGCGTGCGCGCCGGCCGATTTTCCCCACCCGTTTTTGGAATCCCCCGATGGAACAGATCCACCCGCTGCCCGACCCCGCCGAACCCGCCCTGCGCTTCTCGCTGCCGGAGGGCTTGGTCGCCAATGAATTCCTGCGCCAGGGACCGGTCGCCGCCCACCTGCTGCTGAGCTCCGGCACGGAGCCGCGCCTGCTGGCCGCCTTCCCGGCCGGCAATAGCGCCACCGGCCTGTGGTTCAAGCCGGACGGGGCGCCGCTGCAGTGGAGCGGCGCCGCGCAGATCCAGGCGGTGCAGGGCCGCGACGACCAGGGCCGCCCGCTGTACGGCATCACCACCGAGATCGCCGTCGACCGCGCCATGCTGACCGTCGACCGCGCCGTGCTCAGTTCGGCGCGCGTGTTGCGCGACTACCAGCACGACAGACGCCTGCCGCTGGGCCTGCACAACGCCATCGACTTCACGGCCGACAGCGTGCGCTGGTCGCGCGACCGCCTGGACGGCGCCGCCGGCTACGCCATCGGCCTGGAAGTGCTGAACGGCCGGGTCGACACCGACGCCCACGGCCGCATCACCCTGAGCGCGGTGGCCGGCCAGAGCCTGCGTTTGCGGCTGACCGCGCTGTCGGGCGAGACCGCGCTGCAGCCGCTGCCGCCCGCCCAGCTGTTGCGCGATCCGGCGGCCGGCACCCTGCGCGCGCGCCAGAGCCTGGCCTTCCTCAGCTACCGCGACAAATTGCTGGCCGGCTCGTGGCGCTTCAACACCTATTTCGGGCGCGACACGCTGATGTCGCTATTGCTGCTGATGCCGGCGCTGACGCCGCAGGCCGTCGAAGCCGGGCTGGCGTCGGTGCTGGACCGGCTCGACCCGCACGGCGCCGTCGCCCACGAGGAAGACATCGGCGAGTGCGCGCTGCTGCACGGCGGCGGCGGCGCCCCGGTGTACGACTACAAGATGGTCGACGACGATTTCATGCTGGCGCCGGTGGCCATGGCCTATCTGCTGCAGCAGTCCGGCGGCGCGGCGCAGTGGCTGGCCGGGCCCGGCGCCGACGGCCAGCCGCGCGGCGCGGCGCTGTGCCGCAATTTCCAACTGGTGCAGCAGCTGGCCGGCGCCTATGCGCGGCGGCCGGGCATCGACACGCTGATCCACCTGAGACCCGGCCATGTGACCGGCGACTGGCGCGACAGCGCGGATGGCCTGGGCGGCGGCGTCGTCTCGTACAACGTCAACGCCATCCTGGTGCCGGCCGCGCTGCGCGCCATCGCCGCGCTGCACGCCAGCGGCCTGCTGGCGCCCTACCTGGACGACGACTGCGCCGCGGCCGCGCTGGCGCAGTTGTGGGAAGACCAGGTGCCCGGCTACTTCACGGTGCGCCGCGGCGCCGACGCGGCGCGCGCCAGCGTGCGCGCCTGCGCCGCCGAACTGGGCGTCGACGCCGCGCCGGCCCTGGCCAGCCTGGGCGTCGGCGAGCTGGCGTTCAACGCCATCGCGCTCGACGCCCAGGGCAATCCGGTGCCGGTGCTGCATTCCGACCTGGGCTTTGCGCTGATGCTGCAGCGGCCGCCGGCCGAACTGATCGAGCGCGAACTGGCCGCCGTCATGCGGCCCTTCCCGGCCGGACTGATGACCGGGGTCGGCATGCTGGTGGCCAACGGCGCCTATGCCGACGCCGCGCTGCGGCCGCTGTTCGGACCGGACCGCTACCACGGCGCCGTGGTGTGGTCGTGGCAACAGGCGCTGCTGGCGGCCGGCCTGGCGCGACAACTGGTGCGCGGCGATCTGCCCGACCGCACCCGCGCCTTGCTGGCCGAGGCGCAGCAGGCGCTGTGGGCCGTCATCCTGCCGACCCAGGCGCAGGGCAATTCCGAGCTGTGGTCGTGGACCTGGGCGGACGGCATCTACCACATGCAAGCGTTCGGACCGGGCGCCGCCACCGCCGACGAATCGAACGCGGCGCAGTTGTGGAGCACGGTCTACCTGGCGGTCCGGCCGCCATTGGCCGCCAGTACAATGGTCGCGTAGCAGTGCGTCTCATGCCGTCCACCACCATGCGCCGATCACGGCCACCGCAGTACCAGGAGACCAAGCAATGAACCATATACCAGGCCGCCTGCGCGCGGCCGCGCTGTGCGCCGCGCTGGCGATGGCGGCGCCGGGACGGGCCGCCGAGGCGGTCACGGTGGCCGTCTGGGGCTCGTCGCCCGCCGAGGTGGCGGCCTTCGACCTGGCCGCCGCCGCCTTCACCGACAGCACCGGCATCGCCGTGCGCAAGCAGGTGATCGAGGACAAGTACCAGGACGTGCTGAAGTCGCGCTTCGCCGCCAACAACCCGCCCGATGTGTTTTACCTGGACGCGTCCGAGGCGCCGGTGCTGATCGAAAGCGGCGTGCTGGAGCCGCTGGAACTGGGCGCGGCCGACCAGGCCGATTTCTACCCGCAGTTTCTGCAAGCCTTCCGCGGCCGCGACGGCAAGCTGTACGGCCTGCCCAAGGATTACTCGACGCTGGCGCTGTACCTGAATCCGCAGCTGTTGAAGCAGGCCGGCTACCGTGCGGACGACGTGCCGCGCGACTTCAACGGCTTGATGCGCTTTGCCCAGACCTTGCAGGCGCGCCTGCCGCGCGGCGTGGCGGCGATGATCATCGAGAAGGACTTGGCGCGCCATCTGGCGGCACTGGAAACCTCGGGCCAGCCGCTGATCGGCGCCGATGGCCACGCCCACTTCACCGGCAACGCGGTGGCCTACGCCTATCTGAACCAGCTGGTCACCGGCCACGTGCTGAAATACCTGTACTCGCCCAAGGACGACCTCGGCGCCGACTGGCCGGGCGCCGCCTTCGGCACGCGGCGCGCCGCGCTGATGATGGAGGGGAACTGGGTGCAGCCGGCGCTCCGGCACGACTATGGCGACGTGCCCTTCATCGCGCGCGAAATGCCGACCGTGAACCAGCGCAAGCAGACCATGGCCTTTGTGGTCGGTTATGCGGTGCCGCGCGGCGCCAGGAACAAGGCGGCCGGCCTGCGCTTCGCGCGCTACATGACCGGACCCGGCATGCGCTTGTGGGCCGCCACCTCGGGCACGCTGCCGACCCGGCGCAGCGTGGAGGCGGCCATGCAGGTGCGCAGCGCGCCGGCGCTGGCGGCGCACGTGGCCGGCGCGGCCTATGCGACGGTGTGGTCGCGCGGTATCGAACTGCCGGTGCTCAACACCAATTTCGGCAACCAGTTCCTGGCTGCCTTCAACGGCAACAAGGCCCTGCAGCAGGCGCTGGAGCAGGCCGAAGCCGTCTCCAACCGTGAAATCGAACGCCAGCGATGATGCCCTCCCTGCCCAAAATCCCGCGCGGCGCCAGCATCAGCGCCTATGCCTTCCTGCTGCCGGCGCTGCTGGTCATCAGCCTGTTCACGCTGGCGCCGATCGGCTATGCGCTGTTTGTCTCGGTGCAGAAGATGGACCTGGTGTCGGGGCGCCACAGCTTCGTCGGCCTGCGCAACCTGGCGTATCTGGTCGAGGACGACAAGTTCTGGGCTGCCTGCCGCAACACCATGACGTACGTGGCGGTGGTGGTGCCGTTGCAGACGGTGATCGCGATGGCGCTGGCCTGCGCCCTCAACGGCAAGATCCGTTTCAAGCGCAGCTTCGTCACGCTGCTGTTCCTGCCGACGCTGACCTCGTCGGCGGCGATGACCATGATCTTCATGTGGCTGTTCAATAACAACGGCCTGGTGGTGCAGTTCCTCCAGCAGCACTTCGGCCACAGCATCAATTTCCTGGGCGATCCCAAGTGGGCGCTGGGCATCATCATGCTGATGAACGTGTTCTCCACCATCCCCGGCTACATGGTGGTGTTCCTGGCCGGCCTGCAGGAGATCCCGGCCGCGCTGTACGAGGCCGCGCTGCTGGACGGCGCCGGTCCGGTCAGCCGCCATTGGGAGATCAGCGTGCCGCAGCTGATGCCGATCACCTGCTATGTGCTGACGATGGGGCTGATCGGCTGCTTCCAGGTGTTCGACCAGGCCTTCATCCTGTCCGGCGGCGAGGGCGGGCCGGAGAACGCCACGCTGACCTTCACGCTGCTGATCTACCATTTCGCCTTCAAGAACTACAACACCATGGGCCTGGCGTGCGCGCTGGCGGTGGTGCTGACCGCGATCATCTTCTGCGCCACGCTGATCCTGAACCGCTTTGTGCAACCGAATGGAGCCAACCGATGAGCCGCCGTTCCTATTCCGCCGGCGCGCTGTACGCGGTGCTGGCCGGCTACAGCCTGCTGACCCTGGCGCCGTTCGCCTGGGCCGTGCTGACCTCGCTCAAGAGCAGCCGCGAGATCGCCGGCGCCGAGCACGTCTTGCCGCAGGCGCCGACGCTGTCGGCCTACGAGATGATCCTGCACGGCCCGTTCTACCAGTGGCTGTGGAATTCGTTCACGGTGGCGCTGGCCGTCACCCTGCTCAACGTGCTGTTCAACACCATGGCCGGCTACGCGCTGGCGCGTTTCCGCTTCCGCGGCCGCGGCCTGCTGTTCCAGACCCTGATGCTGCTGGTGATGGTGCCGAGCCAGGTGACCATGATCCCGGCGTATATGATCGTCGCGCGCATGGGCCTGGTGGACACCCATTTGTCGGTGATCCTGACCTCGGCCGTGTCGATCGCCTACATCTTCATGATGCGCCAGTTCTTCATCAACTTCCCGGTTGAAATCGAAGAGGCGGCCACCTTGGACGGCTCGGGGCCGTTCCACCGTTTCTTCCACATCGTGCTGCCGATGGCCAAGCCGGCGCTGGCCACCCAGGCCATTTTCGTCTTCATGGGCATCTGGAACGAGTTCATGAAACCGCTGCTGTTCATCTCCAGCGTCGACCGGTACCTGCTGACGCAGGGCTTGAACGCAGTGGCCAAGCAGTACGCCAAGGCGTCTTCGTGGAACCTGATCATGGCCGGCTCGGTGATCTCCATCCTGCCCATCCTGATCCTGTACATCGGGCTCAACCGGCACTTCCTGAACATCAACGACCAGTCCAGCGGCATCAAGTAAAACGAGAACCCCATGACGCAAGTTAGCCTCAACCATATCGCGCTGGCCTACAACGGCCAGCACGTCCTCAACGACATCAACCTGGACATCGCGCCGGGCGAGTTCTGCGTCTTCATCGGTCCTTCGGGCTGCGGCAAATCGAGCCTGCTGCGGCTGATCGCCGGACTGGAGCCGGTCAGCGCCGGCACCGTGACCATCGACGGCCGCACCATCAACGACGTGCCGCCGGCGCAGCGCCAGATCGCCATGGTGTTCCAGAGCTACGCGCTATACCCGCACATGTCGGTGTACGACAACATGGCGTTCGGCCTGACCCGGCAAAAGCTGGACAAGGCGGAGATCGAGCGCCGCGTGATGGAGGCGTCGCGGATACTGCAACTGGACGAGCTGCTGGCGCGCAAGCCCGGCGCGCTGTCCGGCGGCCAGCGCCAGCGGGTGGCGATCGGCCGCGCCATCGTCAAGAAACCCAAGGTGTTCCTGTTCGACGAGCCGCTGTCCAACCTGGATGCCTCGCTGCGGGCCCAGACCCGGCTGGAGATCGCGCGCCTGCATCGCGAGCTGCATACGGCCAGCATGATCTACGTGACCCACGACCAGGTGGAGGCGATGACGCTGGCCGACAAGATCGTGCTGCTGCGTCCGGCCGCCGAAGCGCCGGGCCAGTCCAACGTGGCGCAGATCGGCACGCCGCTGGAGCTGTACCATCATCCGGCCAATCTGTTCGCGGCGCGTTTCATCGGCACGCCGGCGATGAATTTCCTGAGTGCCAGCCTGGCCGGCGTGACGCCGCAGGGCATCGTCGCCACCCTGCGCGGCCGTGCCTGCGAGGCCGCGGTCGATGGCGCCGACCTGGCGCCGGGGGCCGCGCTGACATTGGGCATCCGTCCCGAGCACCTGGTGCTGGGACAGGGCGAGTGGCAAGCGCAGATCGTCCACGTCGAGGCGCTGGGCGAGCACAGCTATGTGCATCTGCGATGGGCGGACGAGCAGCCGCTGCTGGTCGCCAAGACGCAGGACGACAGCCTGCGGGCGGGCGCGACGGTGGCGTTCTCGCTGCCGGCGGCCTCGCTGCATGCCTTCCGCGACGATGGCCTGGCCTTGCGCAGGCTGACGGGCAAATAGCTGGTCCGGCGCACCGCTGACGAGCGCTCCATGCTAAGCTTTTTGGCATCAGGCCAGGCTGGGCCGTACTCGGAGAGGAATCACCATGCAGACCCCGGAATCTGACACCCGCGCCGCCGAGGCGGCCCTGAGCGACTGGCACCGCGCGCTGGAGCTGCATGACTGGGGCGCGGTCGACGCCGGGCTGAGCGCGGAATTCCTCATGATCGAGCAGGACCGCATCCTGGACAAGGCCGCCGTCATGGCGCTGCTGACGTCCAGCGCCGCGCTGGGCCGGCAACGGGCCGGCCTGCACGGCTTCCGCACCCAGGCGCACGGCGATGTCGCCTGGACCACGGTCAGCAACGACGCCGTCTGGATCGCCAGCGACGGCGTGGAAACGCCCTACGGTTTTCTGGAAACGGCGGTCTTCAAACGCGACGGCGACGCCTGGCGGATCGACCGTTACCACGCGACCCGGCTGGCCAAGCGCTGAAAGTTGCAATTTCCGCATATCGCGGCAAAAATGGCTGCTGTTCAATTAACAACAGGATCAGTGATGACAGATTCAAGCCATGACGGCCAGCCGCAGATGAGCAAACACCGTATCGAAGCCCTGGTGGACGGCATCTACGCCGTCGCCATGACCTTGCTGGTGATCGATTTGCGCCTGCCCGAACATGCCCATCTGGCCAGCGAAGCGGCGCTGCAGGGCGCGCTGGTCGGCCTGATCCCCAACCTGATCTCGTGGCTGGTCAGCTTTTTCGTGCTGGCGATATTCTGGATCGCCAACCACCGCCTGTACAGCTACGTGCGGCATGCCGATCCGGGCCTGCAATGGTTGACCATACTCAGCCTGTCCGGCGCCTCGCTGCTGCCGTTCGCCTCGGCGGTCAACGGCCAGATCGCTTCGATGACGGGACAGCTGGTGTATTCCGGCGTGATGATCTGGCTCAGCGTGTCCACCTTGCTGGTGGCGCGCCACATCTACCGCCATCCCGGCCTGTGCCTGCATCCGATGAGCATAGGCGCCTACCGCGCGACGATGGTGCGCGGCTTCGGCGTGATGCTGATCGCGACGCTGGCGCTGCTGATCGGCTACGTCGCGCCGGGCAAGGCCAACTTCGTGTTCATGCTGATGTCCACGCTGCGCCCGCTGGGCGCGCGCATCGAGCGCCGCTACGCGCGCGCCGCCGTCGCCGCCTGAGCCGGGCCTAGACCTCGCTCCACTGCCGCAGCAGGTTGTGGTAGTGCCCGGTCAGGCCGACCAGTTCCGGGCAGTCGCCGAGGCGCGCGCGCAGGCTCTGGATGTTCTGGTCCAGCTCCAGCAGCAGGCTGCGGCGCATATCGTCGCGCACCATGCTCTGGGTCCAGAAGAAGGAACAGACCCGCGCCCCGCGCGTGACCGGCACGACCCGGTGAATGCTGGTCGACGGATACACGATCAAGTCGCCGGCCGGCAGCTTGACCTCATGCTCGCCATACGCGTCGGTGACGATCAGCTCGCCGCCGTCGTAGTCCTCGGGATCGCTGAGGAACAGGGTCGACGACACATCGGTGCGCAGCCATTGCCCGCTGGCGGTCACGCGGCGCAGCGCGCCGTCGACATGGGCGCCGTAGTGCTCGCCACCGGCGTAGCTGTTGAACAGCGGCGGACAGGTGCGCAGCGGCAGCGTCGCCGCGAAGAACAGCGGACTGGCCGCCAGCGCCGCCAGCACCTGCGCGCCCAGTTCCTGCGCCAGCGCCGAGTCCTCGGCCAGCTGGCGGTTCTGCTTGACCCGCGCGCCCTGGGCGCCGACCGTGCCGCGGCCGTCGACCCAGTCGGTCTGGTCCAGCCGGCGCCGCATGGCGGCCACCTGTTCGCGGCTCAGTACGCCGGGGATGTGCAGCATCATGGGAAAACTCTCCTTGAAAAAAAAAGACCCCGCCGGAATGGGCGGGGCCTGCGGTGAGAAGCTGAAAATTAGAACTTGAAGTTGGCGGTCAGGCTGGCCGAGCGCGGCGCGCCCGGGGTGTAGCGGTAGCCCGACTTGTTGATCGCCTGGACGTACTGCTTGTCGGCCAGGTTGTAGACGTTCAGGCGCAGGTCGACGTGCTTGTTGATCGGGTAGGAAGCCATGGCGTCATACACCCAGTACGAGTCGGCGAAGGCCGGGGTGCCGACCGCGCCGTCGGTGCCGCGCATCAGCTTGTCGCTGAAGCGGGCGCCGCCGCCGATTTGCAGGCCCATCGGCAGCGTGTACGAGGTCCACAGCGTGAACGCCTGTTTCGGCGTGTAGCTCAGCAGGTTGTCGCCGGAGGCGGTCACCACCTTGCCGGACACCACCTGGGTCGACATGCGGGTGTAGCCCGCGCTGATCAGCCAGCTGCGCATGAGCTCGCCGGTCACGCCCAGCTCGATACCCTGCACGCGCTTTTTGCCGGTCTGGAAGAAGTTGGCGGCGTTGTTCGGGTCGACCTCGATCTCGTTGCGCACGTCGGTGCGATAGGCCGCGGCCGATAGCGACAGTTTCTGCTTGAGCAGATCCCACTTGGTGCCGAGCTCGTAGTTGGTGGTGATTTGCGGATCGTAGTTCGGGTTGGCCGAGCTGTTGGCGGCCGAGCTCAGCGTGAAGTTGGTGCCGCCCGGCGGCGCTTTCGACGTCGCCACCAGCGCGTAGACGCTGCTGTCGGCGGTCGGCTTGTACAGTGCCGACAGTTTGCCGTTGAGCAGGTTATCCGAGGCCGTCAGCGAGTTGGCCAGCAGCGTGCCGACCGGGATGGTTTGCGGCGTGGCCGCAGCCTGCACGGTCACGCCGTTGTAGGTGGTGTTGTAGTGGTCCAGGCGCACGCCGGCGTTGAAGATCCACTGGTCGCCCAGCTTGGCGGTGTCGAACAGGTACACGCTTTCGGTGTTGGTGCTGCCGTCGCCGCGGGCGCCGTTGCGCACCAGGCTGACCTGGGCTGGCGTCACCGGCTGGCTGGAATCCGGATGGTAGATGGAAACCAGCGGCAGGCCGGTCGCGCCCGGCGCGTTGACGTTGGTGTAGTTGGTCTGCTTCTCGTTGATCAGCTCGACACCTGCGACGACCGTGTGCTTGAGCGCGCCGCCGTCGAAGTCGGCGGTGACGGTGGTCTGGTTGGTGATGATTTCGTTCAGCTGGTCTTTATAGTTCAGGTTGGTGCGCGCCATCATCCAGCTGTCCGGGTTCGAACCGGCGACGACGTTGCGCAGGTTGGCGCCGGTCGACATGAACGAGGTCAGCAGATAGTCCTGCTTGGTGCGGCCGTAGCGGGTGGTGCTTTGCAGCTTGGCGCCGCCGGCGAAGTCATGCTCGATGCGGGCGGTGAACATGTCGGCCTTGACCTTGTCGAAGTCCAGCACCGAGCCGTAGAAGTTCTTCGGATCGACCGCTTTGGCGCCAGCCATGAAGGCGAAGCTCGGGCCCAGCACCGGCGGCGTGGTGCCGGAGGCCGGCTTGAGGACGACCGGCGCCGGCGGGGTCCAGCCCGGCAGGCCGATGGTCAGCACGCCGCCGTCGGGGATGTTGTCCTGGTCGACGTGCAGGTAGTTCAGGTAGACGCGGGTCGGGCCGTTCAGGCCGAAGGCGACCGACGGCGCGATCGCCCAGCGCTTGTTCTTGACCACGTCGCGCGCCGGATTGCCGCTGTCCTGGTCGAGCAGGTTCAGGCGGAAGGCGGTGCCGGTGTCGGCGTTGATCACCTTGTTCAGGTCGGCGGTGGCGCGCTTCTGGCTGCCGCTGCCCACCGTGAGCGAACCCATGTAGGCGTCTTCCAGCAGGGGTTTCTTGCTGACCAGGTTGATGGCGCCGGTCGGCGAGCTGCGGCCGTTGTCGGTGCCGGCCGGGCCCTTGAGCACGTCGATCTGTTCGATGTTGAAGGTGTCGCGCGAGATCGAGCCGACGTCGCGCACGCCGTCCACGTAGATGCTGCCGGAGGCGTCGAAGCCGCGCATATAGATGCCGTCGCCGGTGGTGGTGCTGCCGTTTTCGCCCAGGAAGAAGGCGCCCACGCCGGGGGTGTTGCGCAGCGCTTCGGTCAGCGTGACGGCGCCCTGCTGTTCGATCAGCTCTTTCTTGATGACCGTCAGCGACTGGGCGGTGTCGACCAGTTTCTCGGTGTACTTGGCGGACGAGGCCTTGTCGGCCTTGAAGTCGTTGATGACGTCGCCACGCACCTTGACTTCCTGCAGGGTCTGGTTGCTGCCGGCCACGATCACCGGGTCGGCGCCGGCGTCGGCCGCATGGGCGGCGACCGGCAGCAGCATCACGGCCAATGCCGCGCTCATCTGTTGATTGAAGCGCGATTGCGCGTGTTTGCGACTCTTAATCATTTGCATCTTTCTTCCGAGAATGTAGGCGGCTGGCTGCGCTGGGCTACTGCGTTCTTGCGTCTGGCTGCCGGATCATGGCGATTTCATGCGGAGGATTGTAACAATGAAGTGAGTAGATGTAAATGCGAATTGTTATCAATAGCGTTTAGTTATGCGAACAACGGCGGCGCCCCGGGCGCTGGCCGGGGGCGCGCAATGCGACCGGTGGGTCGCGGCGGGCGTTCAGGATTGTTCGGTGTCGAGCCAGGCGCGGGCGTGCGCCAGTGTCTGTTCCAGTTCGGCGCGGACGGTTTGATAGCGCTGCTCGAGTTCGTCGTCGCGCTGTTCGTTGATGGCGTTTTCCGCCTCGACGGTGGCCTGGATCAGGCGCTTGGCGCCCAGCACGCCGACCGCGCCGCGCAGGCTGTGGAACAGGCGGGCGGCGTCGCGCAGCCGCCCTTCCTGCAGCGCCAGGCCGGCCAGGTCGGCCGGCTCCATGCCGGTGTCGATGGCGCCGCGCACCATCTTGAGCATCACGGCGCGGCCCTTGGCGTCCTTGCCCATCACCCGCACCAGACTGTCCATATTGAAGACGGCGGCCTCGCCGGACGCGGCCGGGACCGGCGTCGGCGCCTGGGCTGGCGCCGGCGTTGGCGCGGCGGCGGCCATGTCGGCCAGCAAATCGTCGGTGGCCGGCGTCGCCGGGGCCGGCAGGTGGCGCTGCAGCACCGCCAGCATTTCGTCGACCTCGATCGGCTTGGGGATGAAATCGGTGATGCCGGCCTCCTGGCTGCGGTGGCGCTCGGAGCCCAGCACGCCGGCCGTCATGGCGATGATGGGCAAGGTCAGGCCCAGCTGCTGGCGCAGGATGCGGGTGGCGGTGAAACCGTCCATCACCGGCATCTGCATGTCCATCAGCACCAGGTCGTAGCGGCTGGCGCTGGTGCGCAGCAGGTCGACCGCCTGGCTGCCGTCGCCCACCACGTCGAGCGTCGCGCCGGCGTGCTCGAGGATGCCGCGCGCCACCACTTGATTGAGCGCATTGTCTTCCACCAGCAGGAAGTGGTGGCCGGCCAGGCTGCCGGCGATGCCGGCCTCGGCCACCGCCTGCGGCAGGCCGTCGATCTTGGCCGCCAACGCCTGGTGCAGCGCGTCGAACAGGTTGGAGCTGGTGATCGGCTTGACCAGCACCACGTCGGCCTCCGGCGCGTTGGAGATTTCCTCCGCATGGTCGCGGGCGAAGGCGTTGACCATCACCACGATCGGCTGCTTGCCGCCGCCGGCCGCCTCGCGGATGCCCTTGGCCGTGGCCAGCCCGTCCATGCCGGGCATGTGCCAGTCGGCCAGCACCACGTCGTAGGTCTGCTTGGCCTGCTGGCTCTGGCGGTAGCGGTGCAGCGCGGCCGCGCCGGAATCGACCTCGTCGGCCTGCCAGCCCCAGGCACGGATCAGCTTGGCGATCACTTCGCGGCTGGTGCGGTTGTCGTCGGCCACCAGCAGGCGCAGCTGGCCCAGCGCCGGCTTGCGGCGCTCGTCCGGCAGCTCGGGCAGCACCTCGAACGGCAGGCTGAACCAGAAGCGGGTGCCCTGGCCCTGCTCGCTGTGGACGGCGATCTGCCCACCCATCAGCTCGATCAGGCGCTTGGTGATGGCCAGCCCCAGGCCGGTGCCGCCGAAGCGCCGCGTGATGCTCTGGTCGCCCTGCGAGAAGGCCTGGAACAGCTGCGCCAGCTGGGACTCGGTCATGCCCATGCCGGTGTCGCGCACCTCGAAGCGCAGCAGCGCGTGGTCGGCGTCGCGCGCGCTGAGCTCGATGCTGACCACCACCTCGCCGTGCTCGGTGAACTTGATCGCGTTGCCGGCCAGGTTGACCAGGATTTGCTGCAGCCGCATGGCGTCGCCGCGCAGCTGGCGCGGCACCGCCGGGTCGACGCTGATCGCCAGCTCCAGCTCCTTGTCGCCGGCGTTCATGGTCATCAGGGTGGCCAGCGAGTTCATGGTGTCATCCAGCGCGAAGGCCACCGGCGACAACTCCATGTGGTTGGCCTCGATCTTGGAAAAATCCAGCACGTCGTTGAGGATGCCCAGCAGCGACTGGCCCGACACCCGCACCATGCTCAGGTATTTGCGCTGCTGCGGCGTCAGCGGCGTGTTGCCGAGCAGGTAGACCATGCCTAGCACCGCGTTCATCGGCGTGCGGATTTCGTGGCTCATATTGGCCACGAACTCGCTCTTGGCGCGGTTGGCGGCCTCGGCGCGGTCGCGCTCGCGCTCCAGCTCGGCGGCGCGCGCCTCCACCTCCAGCGCCAGCCGGTGGCGCTCGGTGATATTGGAAATCACCGCCAGCACCTTGGTGCCTTGGTCGGTGCGCACCGCGCTCAGGTTGACTTCGATCGGGAATTCGCTGCCGTCGTGGCGCAGGCCGTACAGCACCGCGCCGTCGCCCATGCGCACCGGCTCGGCGCTGAGGCGGTCGGCAAAGAACTTCACGCGGTGGGCCGCGTGCTGGCCGCGCAGGCGTTCCGGCACCAGCATCTCCAGCGGCTGGCCCAGCACCGCCGCGCGCGGGTAGCCGAAGCAGCGCTCGCCCTCGCGGTTGAAGGTTTCGATGCGGCCGTCGACGCCGACCACCACCATGGCGTTGGGCGCGAACTCCACCAGGCTTTGCAGGCGGGCGTCGGCCGCCAGCCGCTCATGCATCAGGTCGTTGAAGGCGCTGGTCAGCTGGCCGACCTCGTCTTGCGCGTAGGTGGGCAGCGGCGTGAAGCGGCTGGGGTTGTCGCGCAGGACGACGATGGCGTCGCGCAGCTTGATCAGCGGCGCCAGCAGGCGCAGGGTGAGCCAGCCGATCAGCGCGGCCGCGGCCAGCGAGGCCAGGCCGCTCCACAGCAGCAGCCGGTACAGCACGCCGTTGAAGGGTTCGAACGCTTCCTCGGCCGGCAGCGAGGCCGCCAGCACCCAGTCCACCGACTTCAGCGCCTTGTAGCTGTTGAGGGTGCGCTGGCCGGCGCCGTTGATGCTGTCGACCGTGCCTTCGAAATCCTGCTCCAGCGCGCGCGTGGTGGCGGCGTTGGCGTGGGCCTGGCGCGGCTGCAGCATGCGGCTCAGGTCGGGATGCAGCACGTACACCGGCGTCGCCGTGCGGGTCAGCGCGAAGTAGTAGCCGGTGCGGCCGACCTTGGCGTTGCGCAGATGGCCCAGCAGATTGTCCTTGTACAGCCGCAGCACGCCCACCAGTACGCACACCACCTCGCCATGGGCGTCCAGCACCGGCGCCACCATCTGCACGATGGGCTGCTTGCCGGCGCGGCCAAGCAGCGGTTCGGTGATCATCGGCTTGCGGGTGCGCAGCACCGTCTTGAAGTAGTCGCGGTCGGCCGCTTCGATGCCGACCCGGGTCGGCACTTCCGGCAGGTCGGCGACGATCGTGCCTTGCGGGCTGAGCACCAACAGGTCGTCGAACAGCGCCAGCACCGCGCGGTCCTGGTAGTAGGCGCGCAGCTGGTCGGCGGAGCGGGCGATGGCGGGCGGCTGGTTGCGCGCCGAGACGGTGATGATATCGAGCAGCATCAGCAGCTTGTCGTCCAGCTCTTCGGCGGTGCGGTTGATCAGCGCCGTCTGTTGCGTGAACAGCACTTTGGTGTAGTCGTCCTGCATGCGGTGGGTCTGCACCACGGTCACCAGCGCGATCATCAGGACCGAGGTGATGCTGGTGGCCAGCGCAACTTTAGTCTTGATGCCGGGTGACTTCATGTCGTCCTTGGAGGCGAGGTCGGGCGGAGTATCGGAGAAATGCCAAACAGACAGCAAATTCTCCTATCAAAGCCCGGCCTTGGCAACAGGATTAACGCTGAGCAGCGGCAATGATCACTTCCGCCACCTTGGCCGGCTGCGACAGCATCGGCACGTGGCTGGTCTGCAGCGTGACGGTGGTGGCGTTCAGCTTCCTGGCGAACGCCTGTTGCAGCGCCGGCGCGATCATGCGGTCGTTGGCGGCGGCGATGTAGTAGCTGGGCTTGGTTTTCCACGCCGCCACAGTGGTGACGTCGCCGAAGGCCTTGGAATTGATCGGGCCCTGGGTGGCGGCGATCAGCGCGGCGGTGGCCGGGGACACGTCCTGCGCGAAGTTCTTGCTGACCGAGTCGGCCGGCAGCCACAGGTAGCCGGCGGCGTCGGCCTGCAGGCTGGCGATGCCCGGCGGCACGGCGTAGTCCTTGCCCAGGTTGGCCGAGGCCTCGCCCTCGGACGGCGCGAACGCGGCCACATACACCAGGGCTTTGATCTTGTCGCTGGTGCCGGCCTGGGTGATGACGGTGCCGCCCCACGAATGGCCCACCAGCACCACTTTGCCGGTCTGCGCATCGACCACGCGCTGGGTCGCGGCGACGTCGTCGGCCAGCGAGGTCAGCGGGTTTTGCACGGCCACCACCTTCAGGCCCTTCGCCTGCAGCAGCGGGATGACCTTGTCCCAGCTGGAACCATCGGCGAAGGCGCCGTGGACCAGTACGACGGTGGTGTCGGTGGCCGGGGTGGCGGCGTGGGCGCCCAGTGCGGAGGCCAGCAGTGCGGTAGCGATCAGAGTGCGTTTCATGATGTGGTCCTTATGGTTGAGTAGTGAGCTATCAAATAGTGTGCTACTTGATGTGATGAACTATAGCTCGCAATTTAATAGTGTGCAAGATAATTATTTTAAATAATTTGTGATAATTTTGCCGCTGCGCGAATCCAAACGGCCTGCGCCCGCCTCTTAGCTGCCGAGGGATTTCCTCTGCAACGAATAGGAGTGCACTATGTTCTATGTCAAAAATGTACCGAACTGGGAACGCGCGCTGCGCGTGGTGGCCGGCGTGATCGCGGCCTGGGCCGGCATCGCCCTGCTGGGCGGCCAGTGGGGGCTGGTGCTGGCGGCGTCGGCGGCTGGCATCGTCGCTTCCGGCCTGTTCGGCTTCTGCCCGATGTGCGCGCTGGTCGGCCGCCGCCTCGACAAGGCGGCCAAACAATCTGGAGGACTATGAGCCTGGCAGTACAACACTTACCGGTGCTGGACGCCGCCCATCGCGGCGATCCGGCGGCGCTGGCGCAACTGCTGCGGCTGTGCCAGCCCGACATCCGCCGCTACGCCCAGCGCAACTGCCTGGTCGGCGACGTCGACGACGCCGTGCAGGAAGCCTTGCTGGTGCTGTCGCGGCGGCTGTCGTCGGTGCGCATGCTGGCGGCGTTTTCCGGCTGGCTGTTCCAGGTGGTCAGGCGGGAGTGCCATCGGCTGGGGCGCGCCGCGCTGGGCCACGACCCGTGGGACGACGAGCGCGCCGAGCAGTGGCTGGCCAGCCAGGACACGGCCGGCCTGCGGCTGGAACTGGTCAACGCGCTGGAATCCTTGCCGGCCGATTACCTGCAGGTGGTGCTGTTGCGCGATTTCGCCGAAATGTCGATCGCCGAGATCGCCGCCGACGTCGGCCAGAGCAACGCCGCCGTCAAGAGCCGGCTGCACCGGGCGCGCAGAATGGCGCGCGAATACCTGATCGGCTAACTGCGGCATAGTCCGGAAATGACGTCCAAAGGTCTAGAATTGGGCCATGATACGAGAACTTCCCTCGCTGGTCTTGCCCAGCGCCAGCATCGAAAACCTCAAGGCCAGCTGCGCGACCTGCAGCATGCACCAGTTGTGCTTGCCGATGGGGCTGGACAACAATGATATGAACCGGCTGGACCAGATCATCGGCCGCCGCCGCAAGGTGGCGCGCGGCGCGCCGCTGTTCCGCATCGGCGACACCTTCCAGAGCCTGTTTGCGATACGGCTGGGCCATTTCAAGACCTACCAGGTCAACCGCGACGGCGTCGAGCAGATCACCGGCTTCCAGATGGCCGGAGAATTGCTGGGCATGGACGCCATCAGCGCCGACCTGCACCACTGCACCGCGCTGGCGCTGGAAGACAGCGAAGTGTGCGAGATCCCCTTCGACAGCCTGCAGCAGTTGCTGGCCGATATGCCAACCTTGCTGCGCCACTTCCACCGCATGATGAGCCAGAAAATCACGCGCGAGCAAAGCGTGATGCTGTTGTTGGGGAATATGCAGGCGACCCAGCGGTTTGCCGCCTTCCTGGTCAACCTGTCGTCGCGCTACGAGACGCGCGGTTATTCGCCGCACACCTTCCAGCTGCGCATGTCGCGCGAGGAGATCGGCAACTATCTCGGCCTGACGATCGAGAGCATCAGCCGCCTGCTGTCCAAATTTAAGAAGCAAGGCTTGCTGCGCGTGAGCAACCGCGAGATCGAGCTGCTGCAACCGGCGACGCTGAAGGCGATCACCGCCGGTACCCAGACCTGCGCTTAGTTGCCGGCTAATTATCGGCGGGCTCAGGCAGGTCAGCCTGCAGCGTCACCTGGCGTTGCGCCGGCCAGATCCAGGTGCCGGCCAGCCTCCAGTCGCGCTGCTCGCCTTCGATCAGCACCACCCAGCGGCTGCGCTCCAGCATCGGCAGGTTGATCTGGAACGCGCCGAATTCATCCGGCTGCACCACCAGCTGGATATCCTTTTCCGGCAACGTCGCGTGCGACAGGTGCACGAACAGCCGTTCGGTTTTGCCCTGGTCGCTGGCGGTGCGGCGCAGCTGGCCGCTCAGCGTGCCCTGCGTGGCGTCATAGCCTATCACCGCCGACAAGCCCAGCGATGACGCCAGGCGGTCGCGCCGCAAGTCCTGGTTGATGGCCTTGCCCTGCTTGTAGTAGTCGCCCACCACTAGCGCGTCCTGGCGCGAATAGGCCAGCCAGCCGGTGTAGGTCGCGGCCACCACCACCACGGCCGGGCCCAGCATCAACAGCCACGGCCAGCGCTGCTTCCACCACGGCGTTTGCGTCATGATCGATACGTTCATTGCGTCCCCTTAGCGCGGCACGAAAAACACCGCATGTTCCTTCACGTGCAACGACGGCTGGTCGACTGCGGTCAGTTCAATCTCGATCTTGTTCGAACCCGGATTGCCGGCGCCGTGCGCGCTGCGCAGGCGGATCGGATAGGCCTTGGTCTCGGTGCCCTCCAGCCGCACCAGCTCCGGCGTCACCTGCGCCAAGGTGGGTATGCCGCTGACGCGGATGCGGTAGGTGTGTGCCTGCTCGCTGGTGTTCATGATCTGCAAGCGGTAGACGTTTTCGATCATGCCCTCTTCCACCTCGCGCCCCATGGCGCCGCGGTCGCGGATCACGTCCAGCTTGAGCGGCGTGCGCAGCCACAGCGCCGTGCCGACCGCGACCACGATCAGCGCCAGGATGGCGGCGTAGATCTTCACCCGCGGGCGCAGCGTGCGCTGGCGGATCTCGGTCGGCGTGTAGTGCATCAGCAGCGCGCGCTCGGTGCTGTAGCGGATCAGGCCGTGCGGCTGGCCGATCTTGTCCATCACGCCGTTGCAGGCGTCGACGCAGGCGGCGCAGCCGATGCACTCGTACTGCAAGCCCTGGCGGATGTCGATGCCGGTCGGGCACACCTGCACGCACAGGCTGCAATCGATGCAGGAGCCGCCGTTGACTTCTTCCCGTTTCGACAGCGGCGCGCGCGGTTCGCCCAGTGCGTTGTCGTAGGTGATGATCAGCGTGTCGCGGTCGAACATCGAGCTCTGGAAGCGGGCGTACGGGCACATGTATTTGCACACCTGTTCGCGCAGCCAGCCGGCGTTGCCGTAGGTGGCCAGGCTGTAGAACAGCACCCAGAACCATTCCCACGGGCCGAAGCTCAGCGTCAGCACCTCGTTGCCGAGGAATTTGATCGGCGTGAAGTAGCCAACAAAAGTGAAGCCGGTCCACAAGGCCACCGCGCCCCAGGCCAGGTGCTTGGCGGTTTTTTTTGCGAACTTGGCGGCCGAGGGTGGCTGCCGGTCCAGCGCCATGCGGGCGCTGCGCTTGCCTTCGATCCGGCGTTCTATCCACAGGAAGATTTCGGTATAAACCGTTTGCGGACAGGCGAAGCCGCACCACACCCGCCCGGCCACCGCGGTGGCCAGGAACAGCAGGTAGGCGCAGATGATCAGCAGCGCCGCCAGGTAGATGAAGTCCTGCGGCCACAAGACCAGGCCGAAGATGTAGAACTTGCGCGCCACCAGGTCGAACAGCAGGGCCTGGCGGCCGTTCCACTGCATCCACGGGGTGCAGTAGAAGGCCAGCTGCGTCAGCCAGACACACAGCCAGCGCAGCCGGGCGTAGCGGCCCGAGGTTTCTCGCGGATAGATTTCCTCGCGCGCCGCATACATCTTGATCACTTGTGGTGCAGGATCGTTCATTTTGATGCCGTGACGGGTTCAGTTTTAAGCTGCGTGACGTCGTTCGACAAGCTCCATACGTAGGCGGCCAGCACGTGCACCTTGGCGTCGCCGAGGAAGTCGTCGAATGCCGGCATGGTGGTGCTGCGGCCCTTGCGGATGGTTTCCATGATGGTCTCGGCGCTGCCGCCGAATAGCCAGACCTTGTCGGTCAGGTTGGGCGCGCCGATGGCCTGGTTGCCGGTGCCGCCGGCACTGTGGCAAGCCATGCAGGCGCCGAACTTGTCCTTGCCGAACACGGCCTTGATCGGGTCGTTGGTCGAGCCGGACAGGCTCAGCACGTAATGGGCGACGTTCTCCACTTCCTTGTCCGAGCCCAGCGCGGCGCCCATAGCCGGCATCACGCCGGTGCGGCCGTGCAGGATGGTTTCCTTGATGGTCTCGGGGGCGCCGCCGAACAGCCAGTCCTTGTCGGTCAGGTTGGGGAAGCCCTTGTTGCCGCGCGCGTCCGAGCCGTGGCACTGCGCGCAATAGGTCAGGAACAGGCGTTCGCCGATGGCGTGCGCCTTGGGATCGGCCGCCACCGCCTTCAGGTCCTGCTTCTGGTATTGCGCGAACAGCGGACCGTAGTCGGCGTCGGCCTGCTTCAGCTCGGCCTGGTACTGGCCCGAGGATTTCCAGCCCAGCTTGCCGGCGTAGCTGCCCAGGCCGGGATACAGGAACAGATAGGCCAGCGCGAACACGATGGTGATGTAGAACAGCCACATCCACCAGCGCGGCATCGGCGTGTTCAGCTCGCTCAAGTCCTCGTCCCAGACGTGGCCGGTGGTTTCGCCGGCCTTGCCCTTGATCTTCGATTGCGAGTACAGCAGGATGCCGCAGCCGGCGATGCCGAGCAGCGTCAGCACCACGATGTACATGTCCCAGAAGCCGTTGGTAAAATCAGCCATGACGGTTCTCCTCGTCGTCGAACGGCAGCTGGGCCGCCTCGGCGAAATCGGCTTCCTTGTTGCTGATGAAAGCCCACCACAGGATGCCGGCGAACGTGATGAAGGAAATCACCGTCATCACGCTGCTGGCGCGGTCAAACAGGTTCTCAATAGCCATGCTAGTTCCTCGTCTTGATTAATGTGCCCAGGCCCTGCAGGTAGGCGATCAGGGCGTCTTCTTCGGTCTTGTCCTTCAGCTCGGCCGGGGCGGCGGCGATCTCGGCGTCGGTGTAGGGATCGCCCAGGCGCTTCAGGGCCTTCATCTTCGGCACTATGCCTTCCGGCACCAGCGCGGTCTGCGCCAGCCACGGATAGTTCGGCATATTCGATTCCGGCACCACGTCGCGCGGATGGGCCAGGTGGGTGCGGTGCCATTCATCGCTGTAGCGGCCGCCCACGCGCGCCAGGTCGGGCCCGGTGCGCTTGGAGCCCCACTGGAACGGCCGGTCGTAGACGAACTCGCCGGCGACCGAGTAGTGGCCATAGCGTTCGGTCTCGGCGCGGAACGGCCGTATCATCTGCGAGTGGCAGTTGTAGCAGCCTTCGCGCACATAGATGTCGCGGCCCGCCAGGCGCAGCGGCGAGTACGGTTTCAGGCCGGCGATGGGCTCGGTGGTGGACTTCTGGAAGAACAGCGGCACGATCTCGACGGCGCCGCCGACGCTGACCACCAGCGTCACCAGCGCGATCAGCAGCCAGGGGTTTTGTTCAATCCACGCATGGGTAAACTTCGGTGAAAATTTCATGCTTTGCTCCGATATCAGGCGTGGCCGGCGGCAAGCGCGGGAATGCGCTCCACGGCGGTCTCGCGGTTACGCAAGGTCATCCAGGTGTTGTAGCCCATCACGCACATGCCGCTCAGGTACAGCAGGCCGCCGAAGAAGCGCACCACGTAGTACGGATAGGTGGCTTTGACGCCTTCGACGAAGGTGTAGGTCAGGGTGCCGTCGGCATTGACCGCGCGCCACATCAGGCCCTGCATCACGCCGGCGATCCACATCGCGGCGATGTACAGCACGATGCCGATGGTGGCGACCCAGAAGTGCAGGTCGATCAGCTTGGTGCTATACATTTTTTGCTGGCCGGCCAGACGCGGCAGCAGGTAGTAGATCGAACCCATGGTGATGAAGCCGACCCAGCCCAGCGCGCCGCCGTGGACGTGGGCGATGCCCCAGTCGGTGTAGTGCGACAGCGCGTTGACGGTCTTGATCGACATCATCGGACCTTCGAAGGTGGCCATGCCGTAGAACGACAGCGAGACGATCATGAACTTCAGGATAGGGTCGGTGCGCAGCTTGTGCCAGGCGCCCGACAGGGTCATGATGCCGTTGATCATGCCGCCCCAGCTCGGCGCCAGCAGGATCAGCGAGAACACCATGCCGATCGATTGCGTCCAGTCCGGCAGCGCGGTGTAGTGCAGGTGGTGCGGGCCGGCCCACATATAGGTGAAGATCAGCGCCCAGAAGTGCACGATCGACAAACGATACGAGTACACCGGACGTTCGGCCTGCTTGGGAATGAAGTAGTAGACCATGCCCAGGTAGCCGGCGGTCAGGATGAAGCCGACCGCGTTGTGGCCGTACCACCATTGGATCATCGCGTCCTGCACGCCCGAGTAGGCGGAGTACGATTTGAACAGCGTGGCCGGCATGGCGGCGGCGTTGACCACGTGCAGGATGGTCACGGCGATGATGTAGCCGGCGAAGAACCAGTTGGCGACGTAGACGTGCTTGACCTTACGCGTCAGCAGCGTGCCGAAGAACACCACCGCGTAGGAAACCCACACCACCGCGATCAGCAGCGCGATCGGCCATTCCAGCTCGGCGTATTCCTTGCCGCGCGTGAGGCCCATCGGCAGCGTGATGACGGCGCTGAGGATGACCGCCTGCCAGCCCCAGAAGGTGAAGGCGGCCAGCTTGTCCGAAAACAGCCGCACCTGGCAGGTGCGCTGGACCACGTAGTAAGAGGTGGCGAAAAGTCCGCTGATGCCGAACGCAAAGATGACGGCATTGGTGTGTAAAGGCCGCAGACGGCCGTAGGTCAACCATGGAATGTCCAGGTTCAGCGCCGGCCATGCCAACTGGGCGGCGATAATGACGCCGACCAGCATGCCGACGATACCCCAGACCACGGTGGCGATTGCGAATTGCTTCACAATCTTGTAGTTGTAGTTCTGTGCAAGGTCCACTTGAAGTTCTCCCAAGAACGCTTTGATGATGTGTATCAAAGGTTACGTTTGCGAGACTCAAAAATCCTTGATGTGAATCAAAATTTCCCAGATCAAGTCAATCCAGTGGCGGCTTGTCATCGTCCTGCAGTACGCGCAGCGCCGGGCCGACCAGGTCGTCGAACTGGCCGCCGTCCGAGGCGCTGAAGAACACCCACAGCGCGGCAAACACCAGGATCACGCTGAGCGGGATGAGCAGGTAGAGCGCTTCCATCATCGTCCCCTTCTGAGGCGCAGCGCGTTGGCCACCACCACGGCCGAGCTGAGCGCCATGCCGACGCCGGACAGCCACGGGTTGAGCCAGCCCAGCGCCGCCGCCGGGATCGCCACCGCGTTGTAGACGCTGGCCCAGCCCAGGTTCTGGCGGATCACGCGCATGGCGCGGGCCGCCACGCGGGCGCTGTCGGCCACCGCTTCCAGGCGGCCGCACAGCAGCACCGCGTCCGCGTGGGCTTGCGCCAGCGCGGCGCCGGCGCCCATCGCGAACGAGACGTCGGCCGCGCTGAGCACGGCGGCGTCGTTGATGCCGTCGCCCACCATGGCCACCACCGCGCCCTTCTGTTGCAGGCCCTTGACGAAGGCCAGCTTTTCATCGGGCAGGTAGCCGCCGATGGCGGTGGCGATGCCGAGCTGGTCGCCGACCTGGCGCGCCAGCTGGTCGTGGTCGCCGCTCAGCAGCACCACGGTCTTGCCGGCCTGGCGGAAATAATCGACCGTGGCCTGGGCGTCCGGCCGCAGGGCGTCGTGCAGGTGGAAGCAGGCCAGCCACTGGCCGTCGACGCCGAGGTAGACCGGGGTCACGCCGCTGCCGGCGTCGTGCGGCGGCGCTGTGCCGCTCAGTTCGGCGACGAAGCTGGCGCTGCCCAGCCGGTACAGACGGTTGTGCAGCACGCCTTCGATGCCGCGGCCGGGGGCTTCGACCGCCACCACCGGCTGCCAGTCGGCGCGCGCGCCGCCCTGGGCCGCCGCCGCCGCGTTGACGATGGCGCGCGCCAGCGGATGGGCGCTGCCGGCGTCCAGCGCGGCCGCCACCTGCAGGCAGAACTCGGCCTGCATCAGGGCCAGTTGCACGATCTCCTGCAGCATCGGCCGGCCATAGGTCAGCGTGCCGGTCTTGTCGAACACCACGTGGGTGGCGCGGTGCAGCGTCTCCAGCGTTTGCGGGCCGGTGATCAGCACGCCCTGGCGCAGCAGGCGGTCGGTGGCGGCGGCCAGCGCGGTCGGCGTGGCCAGCGACAGCGCGCACGGGCACGACACCACCAGCACCGCGATCGCGATCGGCCAGGCGCGCACGGCGCTGTCGCCATCGAGCCAGTACCAGAAGCCGAAGGTGAGCACGGCGAACAGCAGCAGCGCCAGCACGAACCAGCCGGCCACCTGGTCGGC
Source organism: Duganella sp. GW821-FHT07G03 (assembly GCF_059418605.1). Lineage (NCBI taxonomy): Bacteria > Pseudomonadati > Pseudomonadota > Betaproteobacteria > Burkholderiales > Oxalobacteraceae > Duganella > Duganella sp. GW821-FHT07G03. Next base: position 78,712 of record NZ_JBWKQE010000008.1, on the reverse strand, counting down.
CCATTGCGCGATGCGCGGCTTGTCGCGGCCGGCGCGGTCGATCAGCTTGATCAATTGGGACATGGTGCTGTCGAGCGCCAGCCGGGTCACGCGCGCGAGGATCACGGCGCCGGCGTTGATGGCGCCGCCCGGCAGCGCGTCGCCGACGTCCTTGGCCACCGGCGCGCTTTCGCCGCTCAGCAGCGACAGGTCGAGCACGGTGCGGCCGTCGAGGATGACGCAGTCGGCCGCCACCGCTTCGCCCGGCTTGATCATGATGACGTCGTCCACCTCCAGCGCGGCGGCCTTGACCAGGGTGGCCGCGTGGCTGTCCGGGTAATCGGCCAGCAGCGTGGCCGAGGCCGGCAGCGCGTGCTGCAGGCGCTCCAGCGCGGCGCCGGCCTTGCGGCGCGCGCGCAGCTCCAGGTAGCGGCTGCACAGCAGCAGGAAGATGAACATCGTCACCGAATCGAAATACACTTCGCCCTGGCCGCGCACGGTGGCCGCCACGCTGCCGCCGAACGCGGCGGCGATGCCCAGCGCCACCGGCACGTCCATGCCCGGCGCGCGCGCGCGCAGGCTGGCCCAGGCGCCGCGCCAGAACGGCTGCGCCGAATAGCAGATGGCCGGCAAGGTCAGCAGCAGGCTGGCCCAGCGCATCAGCGCGGCCATGCTGTCGTCCAGCGTGCCGGACTCGGCCAGGTAGGCCGGCGCCACGTACATCATCACCTGCATCATCGAGAGGCCGGCCACGAACAGCTGGCGGCCCAGCGTCTTGGCGGCCTTGCGTTGCTGCTCGCCGTGGCGCAGCGCGTCGTAGGGATAGGCGGCGTAGCCGATCGCATGCAGCGCGGCCAGGATGTCGCCGGGCTGGCAGGCGTCCTGGCGCCAGCGCACGTACAGGCGCTCGGTGGCGACGTTGAGCTGGGCGCTGTCGACGCCGGGCAGCTTGGCCAGCCGCTGTTCGATCAGCCACACGCAGGCGGCGCAGCGGATGCCTTCCACCGCCAGCGTGGTTTCGCGGCTGTCCTCGTCGAGCGCGAAGCGCGGGTCGGCGTTGTCGTACAGGCGCAATTCCGGCGGCAGCATGTCGGCGCCCTCGGCGCTGGCGGCGTAGGCCGAGCGTTCGCGGTAGTAGGATTCCTGGCCCAGGTCGACGATGGTTTGCGCCACCGCCGCGCAGCCGGGGCAGCACATGGTGTGCGCCACGCCGGCGATGTGCACGGTCCACGCCGGCTTGACTGCGGCCGGCAGCGGCAGGCCGCAGTGGTAGCAGACGCTGGTACTCGCGCCGGCGTCAGCGTTGGCGGCCGCGCTTGGCGGCGCGATGCTGCCTATTGATGTGGTGTCAGGCATAGGGTGTCCATCCAGTCGGGAGCGATGCCGCCGGCCGCGCGCGCCAGGCCCAGCACGCCGAAGGCCAGCACCAGCAAGCCGCAGGCGATGCGCACGCGGCGTTGTTGCAGCGCGCGTTGCAGGCGGGCGCCGATCAGGCCGAGGCCGGTCAGCATCGGCAGCGTGCCCAGGCCGAAGGCCAGCATGACGGCGGCGCCGTCGCTGGCCGAGCCGCTCAGCATCGCGGTCAGCAGCACGCTGTAGACCATGCCGCACGGCAGCCAGCCCCACAACAGGCCGAGCGCGAAGGTCTGGTGCGGGTGGTTGGCCGGCATCAGCGATTTCATCATCGGCGCGATCGCCGGCTGCGCGCGCCGCCACAGCACGCGTCCGCCCTGCTCCAGCACGGCCAGGCCGCGCCAGGCATCCATCAGGTACAGGCCCAGCGCCACCAGCATCAGGTTGGCCAGCCAGTAGAAGCCCAGTTGCAGCCCGGCCAGCGAGGCGATGCTGCGCGCGCCGCCGGCCAGGCCGCCCGCCAGCGCGCCGGCCGCCATGTAGCTGGCGATGCGGCCGGCGTTGTACGACAGCACGCGCGGCAGGGCGCTGCTGTGGGCGATGACGGCGATCGGTATCACGTTGCGCGGCAGTGGCGCGGTGCTCACCGACAGCGCGCCGACGATGCCGCCGCACATGCCGATGCAGTGGACGCTGCCCACCAGCCCCACCACCATCACCGGCAATAACTGAAGTGCGTTCATGGCGCGTTCATATCGTCTTCGAGTAGCGCAGCGGCTGTGGGCCGTCGGCGCGCGGCAGGTTCAGGTAGCGGTCGAACACCATGCAGATATTGCGTATCAGCAGGCGCCCCTTCGGCGTCACGGTGATCCATTCCGGATCGACCTCCAGCAGGCCATCGTCCTCGAAGGCTTGCAGCTTTCCCAGCTCGGCCGCGAAGTACTGCTGGAAGCGGATCGGGTAAGCCTGCTCGATCGAAGCGATCGACAATTCGAAATTGCACATCAGCTTCTGGATCACGATGCGGCGCAGCAGGTCGTCGGTGTCGAGCTTGATGCCGCGCGTGACCGGTAGCTTGCCTTCGTCGAGTTTTTCGTAGTACGCCTCCAGCGTCTTCTCGTTCTGGCTGTAGGTGGCGCCGACCGCGCTGATGGCCGACACGCCGCAGGAAATCAGCTCGGCCTCGGCGCGCGTCGAATAGCCCTGGAAGTTGCGTTGCAGGCGGCCCTGGCGCTGCGCCACCGCCAGCTCGTCCTCCGGCTTGGCGAAGTGATCCATGCCGATGTAGACATAGCCGGCCGCGCACAGGCGGCGGATGCACAATGCCAGCAAGTCCAGCTTGACGGCCGGCGTCGGCAGGTCCTCGTCGGCGATGCGGCGCTGCGGCTTGAACAGGTGCGGCATGTGCGCATAGTTGTACAGCGCGATGCGGTCGGGGTTGGCGGCGATCACCTTGTCCAGCGTTTGCTCCATGCTGGCCATGCTCTGCTTCGGCAGGCCGTAGATCAGGTCGATGCTGATGGAGCGGAAACCGGCGGCGCGCGCGGCGTCCATCACGGCGCGGGTTTCCGCCTCCGGCTGGATGCGGTTGACGGCCTTCTGCACCTCGGGATCGAAATCCTGCACGCCCAGGCTGATGCGGTTGAAGCCCTGCGCGCGCAGCGAGTGCACGCGCTCCGCGCTGACGGTGCGCGGATCGATCTCGATCGAATACTCGCCCTGGGCGTCCGGCGCGAACTGGAAGTTGGCGTGCAGGTGCGCCATCAGGTCGCCCATCTGGCGGTCGCTCAGGTAGGTCGGCGTGCCGCCGCCGAAATGCAGCTGTTCGATCTGGCCCATGCCGGCGAACAAACGGCCCTGCATGTCGATTTCCTGCTTCAGGTAGCCGAGGTAGGTGGCGGCCTTGCTGTGGTCCTTGGTGACGATCTTGTTGCAGCCGCAGTAGTAGCAGATGGTGTCGCAGAACGGGATGTGGATGTACAAGGATAGCGGCCGCTGGCTGCGGCGCATGCGCAGGCCGGCCACCGCCTCCAGGAACTGGCCGTAGCCGAAGTCCTGCTGGAAGCGGTCGGCGGTCGGGTACGAGGTGTAGCGCGGGCCCGACTGGCTCAGCTTGCCGATGATGGCGGCGTCGAATTCGACGTTGGGGAAGGCGCCGCCGGCGTGGTTCTCAAAGGTATTCATGTTCAGGCCGCGAGTCGTTTCATGGTTTGTGGACGGCGAACTGGCGCGCGCAGCGTGTGCACCTTGCGGCTGCTGCCGAATTTGAACAGGCTGACCGCCTGCGTCAGGCCGCCCGCTTCCAGCGCCAGGCTGGCGGTGGCGGCGGCCGCTTCCTCGACCAGCGCGGCGTTCTGCTGCGTGACCTGGTCCAGGTGGGCGATGGCGGCGTTGACCTGGTCGACGCCGATGCTCTGCTCGTGCGAGGCCACCGAGATATCGTGCATGATGGCCGTCACCTGCTGCACCGAGGTCACCACTTCCTTCATGGTGGCGCCGGCGCGGTCGACCTGCAGCATGCCGTCGCTGACCTTGCCGACCGAGATGTTGATCAGGTTCTTGATGTCCTTGGCGGCGCTGGCGCTGCGCTGGGCCAGGTTGCGCACCTCGCCGGCGACGACCGCGAAGCCGCGTCCCTGTTCGCCGGCGCGGGCCGCTTCGACCGCCGCGTTCAGCGCCAGGATATTGGTCTGGAAGGCGATCCCTTCGATCAGGCCGATGATGTCGACGATCTTGCGCGAGGAAGCGTTGATCTCGTCCATGGTGGCGATGACGTCGGCGACGATCTCGCCGCCCTGCACCGCGACGTTGGAGGCGTTCAGCGCCAGCTGGTTGGCCTGCACCGAGTTGTCGGCGTTCTGCTTGACGGTGGCCGAGAACTGCTCGACGCTGGAGGCGGTTTCCTCCAGGCTGGCGGCCTGCGCCTCGGTGCGGCCGGACAGGTCGGCGTTGCCGGCGGCGATCTGGCGGGTCGCCACGGCCATGGTCTCGACATTGGTGCGGACGTCGCGGATGGTGGCGATCAGGTTGCTGTTCATTTGCTGCAAGGCGCGCAGCAGCTGGCCCACTTCGTCGGTGGATTCGGTGTCGAACGAGCCGGACAGGTCGCCGGCGGCGATGGCGCGGGCGCCTTGCAGTGCGCGCTCCAACGGTTTGAGCACCGAGGAACGGATGGTGTACCACAGGAAGACGTTGATCAGCAGGCCGGCGAAGGTGGTGCCGAAGATGGCGTAGCTGTTGCCGCCGCCGCCCATCAGCGCGGCCGCGCAGACGATCACCTGCAGCACGTTGACCACGCTGGTGGCCAGCCAGATGCGCATCGCCAGCGACACATGGCTCAGGCGCGACAGCAGCGTGCCGGCGCCGGAACGGATCACCTGGCCGTTCTTGATGCGGATGCCGTGCTTGCCGCCTTCGCGGATGGCGCGGTAGGCCTGTTCGGCGCTGTCGACCTGCTCGCGCGTGGGCTTGACCCGCACCGACATGTAGCCGGTGGTCTTGCCGCTGTCGCGGATCGGCGTGATGTTGGCGCGCACCCAGTAGTAATCGCCGTTCTTGCAGCGGTTCTTGACGATGCCGGTCCACGGCGTGCCGCCCTTGATCGAGTCCCACAGGTCGGCGAAGGCTTCGGCCGGCATGTCCGGATGGCGCAAGATGTTTTGCGGCGCGCCCAGCAGCTCCGCCTCGCTAAATCCGCTGATTTGCGTGAAATAGGGATTTACATAGACAATGTTGCCACTTAAATCAGTCTTGGAGACGATGGCCTGGTCGTCCAGGACTTCCACTTCACGGTTGCTGACGGGCTGGTTGTTGCGCATGTTGGGACTCCGATCGAATAATTGCTCTATCGCAATTGATCCGACCAGTTTACGTAGTCCGACGCGCAATTTTATTGATGTGGATCAAAATTCCCCGGATTGGGAAAGCTAAGGAAATCATGGAACTGCAACGCCCTATAGGAATTTTCGATGCCGGCATCGGCAGCTACGCCATCGTCGAACGGGTGCGGGCGGCCTTTCCGGCGCAGGACATCGTGTACTTCGCCGACCGCGCCAGTTTTCCCTACGGCGCGAAAACGCCGCAGCAGTTGCTGAGCGCGGTGCAAAGTGCTACCGAATATCTGCAGGCGCAGGGCTGCGTGGCGGTGGTGCTGGCGTCCAACGCGCCCAGCGTGGTGGTGCTGGAGCCGTTGCGGGCGGCGGTGGCGGTGCCGGTGATCGGCATCTTCCCGCCGGTGGCGGAGGCGGTGCGGCGCTCGGCCAGCGGCCGGGTGGCGGTGCTGGGCGTGCGGGCCATGGTGGGTAGCGCCGCCATGCAGGCCTATGCCGATGCCCATCGCGGCGACGGCCAGGTGCTGCTGGTGAATGCCTCGGCGCTGGTGGAGCTTGTGGAAAACTTCGCCTTTGTCCACAGGCCCGAAGCAACCCAGGCCGCCATCAGCGGCTTCATCGCCGAGCTGCGCACCGCCCATCCGCAGGTGGACGTGATGACGATGTCGTCCACCCACCTGCCGTGGCTCCAGCCCTTCTTCGTGGCGGCCGCGCCGGATGTGCAATTCCTCGACCCGGCCGACAGCGTGTTGGCCGAGCTGGCGCCCCACACCAGCGCCGGCGGTGGCCGCACGCGCTGCGTGGCGACCGCCAGCGCCGAGTTGAGTCTGGCTGACTTCAACACCGCGCTGCGCGCGCTGGGCACGCCCTTGCAGGCCGAGCTGGCGGCCTAGGCAGTCAAGGGGCGCAGCGTGCCGACCGCGTAGCCCTGGGCATAGTCCAGGCCCAGCTCGCGCACCACGGCCAGGGTCGGCTCGTCCTCGACGTATTCGGCCACGGTGCAGATGCCCATCACGTGGCCGACCTCGTTGATGGCCTTGACCATGGCGCGGTTGATGGCGTTGTTGGCGATGTCGCGGATGAACACGCCGTCGATCTTGAGGAAGTCCACCGGCAGCGCCTTCAGGTAGGCGAACGAGGACAGGCCGCTGCCGAAGTCGTCCAGCGAGAAGCGGCAGCCCAGCGCCTTCAGGCCGGCCATGAAATCCTGCGCCTTGATCAGGTTGGCGATCACGGCGGTCTCGGTGATTTCAAAGCAGATCTGCTCGGGCGCGATGCCGTGCTCGGCGAACTGCTCGATGATGTAGTCGTGCAGGCCCTCGTCGCTGAGCGAACTGCCGGACAGGTTGACCGAGTACTGGGCCGGCTCCGGCGGTTGTTCCCCCTGGCCGCTGTGGGTGCGCTGCACGTAGCGGCAGACGGCGCGTATCACCCAGCGGTCGATCGCCGTCATCATGTCGTAGCGCTCGGCGGCGGGGATGAAGGCGCCCGGCAGTATCAGCTCGCCCCTGGCGGGCTGGATGCGGATCAGCACTTCGTCGTGGGTCTCCTGGTGCAGGCCGAGGCCGACGATGGGCTGGGCGTACAGCCGGAAGTACTGGTGCTCGAAGGCTTCGTTCAGGCGCGACACCCACTGCATCTCGCCCTGCCGGCGCGCCAGCCGCAAGTCCGAATCCTGGTACAGGTGCACGCGGTTGCGGCCGCGTTCCTTGGCCAGGTAGCAAGCCTGGTCGGCGGCGATCAGCAGCTCGGTCATGGACTTGCTGTGGTGGTTGATCTCGACCAGGCCGATGCTCACGCCCAGTTCGAAGGTGTGGTGGTCCCACACGAAGCGGAAATTCTTGATCGATTGGCGCAGCTGGTCGGCGATCAGCAGCGCCTGGTCGGGCGGGCAGTGCGGCAGCAGCACGCCCAGCTCGTCGCCGCCGAGGCGGGCCAGGATGTCGCTGTCGCGCATCTGCGTTTGCAGCATCTTGGCCAGCAGTTGCAGCAACAGGTCGCCGGCGGTGTGGCCGCAGGTGTCGTTGACGATCTTGAACTGGTCCAGGTCCATGTACAGCAGCGCGTGCACGTGGTGTTCTTCCTTGGCGCTGTGCAGCACGGTGGCGATCTGCACTTCGAATTCGCGCCGGTTGATCAGGCCGGTGAGCGTGTCGTGGCTGGCGTTCCACGACAGCTGCTTGCTGAGCTTGCGCTCGTGGCTGACGTCGCGGAACACCACCACCGCGCCCAGCAGCTCGCCGCTGTCGGACCAGATCGGCGCGGCCGATTCCTCCACCGCGATGTGGCGGCCCTCGCGCGTGACCAGCTGGTTTTGCGACGACATGCCGATCGCCTGCCTGAGCCGCAGGCATTGCAGCGCCGCGTGTTCCGGGATGGGCGCGCCGACGTCGTCGATCAGCTTGAGCGTGGCCGAGATGTGCAGGCCGCGCGCCTGGTCCAGGGTCCAGCCGGTCAGCTGCTCGGCGATGTAGTTCAGGTAGTCGGTTTCGCCGTCGGCGTTGGTGGTGATCACGCCCTCGCCGATCGAGCGCAGCGTGACGGCGGCCAGTTCGCGCTGGCGCGCCGTGGCCTGCTCGTTTTCCTTGCGCTCGGTGATGTCCCAGACGATGCCCAGGGTGCCAACCGGCGCCTGCTGTTCGTCGCAGAACACGTGGGCCTTGGCGGCCAGCCAGTGGCGGCTGCCGTCCGGCCACGTCACCCGGTACTCGACTTCATAACCGGTGCAGCGGTCGACCGCGTTCTGCATGGTGTCGAGCAGCTGTTCGCGGTCTTCGGGATCGACGGAGAGTAAAAAAATGGAAAACGGCTGCGTCAGCTCGCCGGCCGGCAAGCCCAGCAGGCTGGTGCCGTCGCCTATCCACTTGACCGTGCTGTCGATGACCTTGCCGCCTGCCAGCTCGGAATCCCAGATCATCATCCGCGCCGCGTCCAGCGCCATGCGCAGATGCCGCTGCAAGTTCTCCATACGCTACCTCCTTCGCTGTTTGAGCGAAAAGGCGGCAGGGAGTTCCGTGGCTGGCGACAGTTTTTTTTGCAGCCAGCCTGTCGCGCCCGGATTATTTTTTCTGTTTAAATAGTTTTAATAGTTTTCCGCCCAGCAGCACCAGCGCCAGGGCCAGCGCGCCGGCGACGACGCCGGCCAGCGCGTCCAGCGTGACCGGCGTGGCCCAGGCCAGCAGCGGTCCCACCGTCGGCACCGCGGCGAACGCTTCGGCGGCGTGGTGGATCACGTCGTGGGCGCCGGGCAGGCCGTGGGTCAGGATGCCGCCGCCGACCATGAACATGGCCGCCGTACCCACCACCGACAACAGCTTCATCAGCTTGGGCGCGGCCGCCAGCAGCAGCCGGCCCAGCGCGCGCACGGCGCTGCCGCCGCGCTGGCTCAGGTAGAGGCCGGCGTCGTCCATCTTGACGATGCCGGCCACGATGCCGTACACGCCCACCGTCATCACCACGGCGATGCCGACCACCACCGTCACCTGTTGCGGGAAGCTGGCCCCGGCCACCGTGCCCAGCGCGATGACGATGATCTCGGCCGAGAGGATGAAGTCGGTGCGGATCGCGCCCTGGATCTTGTCCTTTTCCAGCGCCACCAGGTCGACGTCCGGATCGCTGACGGCGTCGGCCAGCTCGCCCAGGTGCTGGTCGACCTCGTCCCGGTGCAGCAGCTTGTGGGCGATTTTTTCGAAGCCTTCGAAGCACAGGTACAGGCCGCCGACCATCAGCAACGGCGTGATGCCCCACGGCGCGAAGGCGCTGATCGCCAGCGCGGCCGGCACCAGGATGGCCTTGTTCTTCAGCGAACCGAGCGCCACCGCCCACACCACCGGCAGCTCGCGCTCGGCGCGCACGCCGGCCACCTGCTGGGCGTTCAGGGCCAGGTCGTCGCCGAGCACGCCGGCGGTTTTCTTGGCCGCCATCTTGCTCATCAGGGCGACGTCGTCGAGGATGGTGGCGATGTCGTCGATCAGCGCCAGCAGGCTGGTGCCGGCCATCAGCGGTGCTCCCGCGGAGTAGGGGTCATATGGATTCCTTGGTTGATAAGCAATATTAACCGATGACGGGCCAGGCGGCGAGGCGCCAAGGCCGCTACAATGTACTTTGCCCCGCAGCATGGTGCTGCGGCTGACCGCACGGGACTATCATGAGCTTTGCTACCTGGATCACCTTTTTCATCGCCGCCTGCATCATCGCCGTTTCGCCCGGCTCGGGCGCGGTGCTGTCGATGTCGCATGGCCTGTCGTTCGGCGTGCGCCGCACCACCGCCACCATCCTCGGCCTGCAGAGCGGCTTGATGATGATCTTCTTCATCGCCGGCGCCGGCGTCGGCTCGCTGCTGCTGGCGTCGGAAGTGGCGTTCAGCGTGGTCAAGACGGTGGGCGCGCTGTACCTGATTTACCTGGGCCTGAGCCAGTGGCGCGCCAAGGTCAGCGTCGGCGCCCGGCAGGACCGCGCCGAGGTGGTGGTGCCGAGCGCCCGAAAACGCTTCCTGACCGGCTTCCTGACCAATGCCACCAATCCCAAGGGCATTATTTTCATGGTGGCGGTGTTGCCGCAGTTTATAACCCAGGGTTCGCCGCTGTTGCCGCAGTTGCTGATACTGGCGGCCACCATGTGCTGCATCGACCTGGTGGTGATGCACAGCTACGCCTTCCTGGCCTCGTCCATGCAGCGCTATTTCCGCGACGCCGGCGCCGTCAAGAAGCAGAACCGGGTGTTCGGCGGCTTGTTGATGGCGGTCGGCGCGGCCTTGTTCTTCGTCAAGCGGGGCGGCACAAGTGCCTGATTTGCCTGAGATGTGTAACCCGGTGTAATCCTGGTAGTCGAATTCCTCGCAGCAGCGTTAAATGATAAATATACAAGGAGACGCCGCCATGAGCCGCAAGTTGATCCAAATCGCCGTGCTGGCCACCCTGGCCGGCTTCAGTTCGTTCGCGCTGGCGGACCCGCCGGCAATGGTCGGCCGCATTTCCGCCGTGCAGGGCCAGGTCACGCTGGTCGGCGACGAGGAGCCCATGGCCGCCTCGCTGAACTGGCCGGTCACCGGGGCCAGCCACCTGACCACCGCCAGCGGCGCCCGCACGGAATTCCGCGTCGGCTCGACGGCGGTGCGGCTCGATGGCGATTCCGACCTGGAAATCATCGACCTGGACGACGAACTGCTGCACCTGCGCCTGAATTACGGCAGCGTCAGCATCCGCGTGCGCAGCCCGGAGCTGCTGCGCGATTTTGAGTTGAGCACGCCGCAGGCGCGCGTCACCCTGCTCGAACCCGGCTTGCTGCGGGTCGACGCCGAGCGCGTCGCCGACACCAGCCAGATCAGCATGCTGGCCGGCAGCGCGCGGGTGGACGGCGCCGGTTCATCGGTGACGGTCAGCCCCGGCCGCCATGTCGACGTCAGCAGCGTGGACGTCGGCACCAGCGTGGCGCGGCGCGACGGCTTCGATCTCTGGTCCGACGAGCGCGACCGCGCCGCCGAGGCGGTGGTCAGCAGCCGCTTCGTCTCCACCGGCATGACCGGCTACGAGGAACTGGACCGCAACGGCAGCTGGACCGAGAACGTCGAATACGGCGCGCTGTGGACCCCGCGCAATGTGGCGATCGACTGGGCGCCCTACCGCGACGGCCGCTGGATCTGGCTGGCGCCATGGGGCTGGACCTGGGTCGACAACGCGCCCTGGGGCTACGCGCCGTCGCATTACGGCCGCTGGGTGATGATCGAACGCCGCTGGTGCTGGGCGCCGGGACGGCCCGCCGGGCGTCCGGTGTGGGCGCCGGCACTGGTGGGCTGGGTCGGAGGCGAGCACTTCGCGCGCGACCATCGGCCGGGCCTGGGCTGGTTCCCGCTGTCGCCGCGCGAGCGCTACGTGCCGACTTACCGGGTGTCATCCGATCACGAGCGGCGCCTGAGCTGGACCCACAACGGCAAGCCGTTCGAGCCGCGCACTAGCGTGCCCGGCCAGGTGGAGCGGCGCGACGGCCTGACCGTGCTGCCGCGCGATCAGTTTGAAGGCCGTCATCGCAGCGTGCAGGTGCCGCGCGGACAGCAGGTGATACCGGCGGCCAGCCTGGCGGCGAGCGCCGCGCCGGTGGCGCCGCCGCAGCCATCCGTCGCGCGCACGCTGGACACCAACCGCGGCGGCTGGCAAGACCGCGACCATGACGGCCGCCCGGATCGTCCGGTGCGGGTGTTGACCGCGCCGTCGGTGCCGCAGCCGGCGCCGGTGCAGCCGGGCCGGGCCCAGACCACGACCTTGGCGCCGGGCCAGTTCGGCCATCCCGACGCGCCGCCGCAAACCATCCAGCCGAACGATGTGCGCATCGATGTGCGGCCGTACGGCCGGCCGGGCCAGACGCCGGGCACGCCGCATATCCAGCAAGCCAATCCGGTGCTGGCGCCGGCGCCGACGATCCAGCAGGCCAATCCGCCGATCGTGGTGACGCCGAACATCCAGAAAGCCAATCCGCCGATCACGGCGGCGCCGGTCGCCGCGCCCACCGTGCCGACGCCGTTCCCGGCCAACCGCGAACGTGACGATAATCGCCGTCCGTACCGGCAGCAGGAGGAGCGGCGCCCGGTGCAGCAACCGCAGCAGCAACCGCAACCGCAGCAGCAGCAGCAGATTCAGCCGCAGATTCAGCAGCAACCCTACCAGCCGCAGGCGCCGCAGATGCAGCCGCCGCCGGTCCAGCAGCAGCGCCAGCAGCCGCAAGCCCAGCCGCAGGCTCAGCCGCAACCACGGGAAAACCGCGACAGCGGCCGCGACAAGCAGCAGGAGCGCCGCAAGGAGGAAGGCAAGGAGCGCGGCGACAACCGGCATCAAAATCGCGAGTAACCGCCTGCTCCGGGAAATAGGTCGTTCAGGGAGCCAAAACAGCAGTTCATCACATTTGGATGGACTTTATCTATCGCAATGTATAACGTTGCAATATTGACAAACCCGGTGGGAAGCGTGAGAACAAGGATGGCAGCATCCGCCACGCAGGACCGTCGAGACTGTTCCCCTTTGCCCCAACTATTTTCCGGATTTTTCCCAATTTCCGAACCGAGAATAGTTTTTGCCAGCCCCCGGGCTGGCTTTTTTTTGGCGCGGCGCTTTAGCCCTGCTCCGCCTTCATGCGCAGCCGCGCCCGCCATTCGCCCAGCGCCGACAGCGCGCCCTGGAATTCGCGCTCGATCAGGTCGGCCTCGGCCGCCGTGACCTTGCCGTCCAGCAGCGCGGTCGACACCGCTTCCGCCACCGCCCCCACCTGACTCATCACCTTGCACACGGTCTGCGACAGGTCGTCGTCGCCGATGTTGGCCGGGGTCGGCACTACGAAGGCCGCCATGCCGTGGCGCATCAGCAGCGCGTGCAGCGGCAGGTGGGCGTCGGCCACGCCGGCGCGGTGGCACAGGTCCACCACCGCCGAGACTTCCTCGAACGAGGGGTAGTGCGAGGCGATGGTCGGCGCCAGTTTGTTGCGCAGGACGTTGACCGAGATGCCCATCGCCTGCGCCAGCGCGTCGATGCCGCCGGGGTAGCTGCGCGCCACTTTGTAGAGCGCGTCGTGTTGATTCATGTCCAGGTATTTGCGTGTCATGGTGAAGCGAGCCTTTTATTACCGATGCAGTCGCCGACGCGCGGCGCTATGCTGATTTTCATTCAACTTCTTTGCGAAAAGCCATCATGAAGTCCTTCCATACTGCGCTGTTACTGACGCTGTGCCTTGCGCTAGGCACCCATGTGCTGGCGGAGGCGCGAACGTCTTCACATTCTGGCACATCGTCGTCGTATAAAAGTGGATTTTCTTCACAAAAGAGCAACTCCACGCGGAGCTCGCCGGTCGCGCCGCCGGCCGGCCGCCAGAGCGGTCCCGGCGCGTTCGGCACGGCGCCCGGCTCGCCGGCCTCGGCCACGCCGCGCAACACCTCGGCCGCCTCTCGCGACCTCGACCAGAGCGCGGCCCAGGCCAACGCGCTGAAAACGCTGGACGCTCGCCGCGCCGCCGCCGCGCCGACCGCGCCGCCGCCGCTAAACGATACGGTTTCGCGGCAGCAGCCGTCGCCGGTGTATCAGGCGCCGCCGGTGTACCAGCAGGCGCCGATCATCGTGCAGCAGCCAAGTAACGGCCTGATGCATGGTGTGCTGGGCTTCATGCTGGGCCGAGCGATGAGCCAGAGTAATCAGCCGGTGTCGTACCCGACCGCGACGACGCCCGCCGCCGGCATCCCGGCCCCGGCCCCGGCCCCGGCCACGGCCGACAGCGGCGCCGCGCAAGCAGGCATGGTCAACGGTATGCCGGGACTGGGCGATCCGGTCCCGGCCGCCCGAGCACCGGCGCCGGCGCCGTCCTTCCTGGCCACGGTGGCGCGCTGGCTGGTCTGGTTGGGCGTGCTGGGCGTGATGGTGTGGGCGGTGGCGTACACGGTGCGCAAGCTGCGCCGCCTGCGGGCCGGTAACGCAACGAATTATTCATTTGAAAGGAATTGAGATGGGCTGGTCGGATGCATACAACTACCTGCGCAATGGCGCGGCCAAACTGGGCGGGGCCGAGGCGCCGCGCACGGACCAGGGCTTGCCGCTGGGGGCGCGCATCGGCAGCGTGATCCAGTTGCAGCAGTCGCCGCTGCTGCGGGCCGCCGGTGACGGCTCGCTGATCGCGCTGCCGGACGCGGGCGACAACCGCATCGTCGCGGTGTCGCAGATCCGGCTCAAGCAGAGCGGTGGCCTGTACCGCTACTACCTGGACACCGGCGATCGCGACACCAAGGAGAAGTTCCTGCAGGTGTACCAGGACGCGCAGGGCCAGGTGGCCGAGGTGATGTACTGCACCCAGCTGGCCCGCGTGATCCCGGAAACGGTGGAAGACCAGGAAGCCTACATGGGCCTGGCCGGCGCCGGCCTGGGCGACCGTAGCTACACGCTGTGGCGCGAGCAGCTGGGCGACGTCGGGCTGGACGAGGCCGATCTCGACCTGGTGTTCGGCGAGCGCGACGGCGTCGACTACTGGCGCGACGCCGGCGATCCGAACGCCGAGTTCGTCACGCCGTTCTCCGGCACCGAGACCCGGCTGGACGACGCCAGCGGCCGCACCGGCCTGCGCCAGGAAATGTACTTCATGCCGTATGTGCGCGAACTGCGCAACGGCGGCAACGAATATTTGCTGATCACGACTGAAATCATCAGCAGCGTGAACGGCGATGCATCAAAACGCGGGATCCATGTCGACTTCGTCATTGGCATCCCGGTTGAGCAGCAACGCGTCGTTATCCAATGACGCGCAACTTTTTAAGGACGACTGACATGAGCAACTTGAATGGCTGGGGTTTGACCGCGCGCTTGATTTCCAAACATTTTGGCGCGCTGGGCGACCGTGTTTCCGAAGCGATCGCCAATTTTGATCCGGAAACGGCCACCGAGGCCGACCGCGACCGGCTGGCCGACAGCCTGCGCCTGACCGCGCAAAAACTGGCCGCCGCCCGCAGCTCCTTCGACAAGGAAGCGGCCGACGTGGTCAAGCTGCGCCAGCTGATCGCCACCGACGAGCAGGCGGCCGGCACCCTGGCCGACCGCCTGGCCGCCGGCAAGATCTCGGAAGCGACCATCACCCTGTTCTGCGACGAGCTGGAAGGCAACAAGGCGCGCATGCCGCAGGAATTGCAGGAGGAGGCCGACGCCCGCCAGTACATGGACGAACTGCAAACCATCGTCGATGCGCTGTCCAAGCAGCTGGCCGATTTCGATTCGGCGGCGAAGAAGGCGATGCAGGCGCTGGCCTCGGCCCGCGCCCAGCAGGATTTGCAAAACCTGCGCGCCGAGCGCCAGAGCCAGCTGGCCGGGCTGTCCGGCATGCGCGGCAATTCCAGCGCGCTGAACGCGCTGACCCGCCGGGCCCAGGCCATCAGCAACGAGGCGGCCGGCATGAAGATCGTCACTGACATCGGCCAGCGCCCGTACGAGCAGGCCGCCGAGCTGGAGGCGATCCGCAAGTCGGTCAGCCAGCCCGGCGTCGCCAACGAATCGGCGCTGGCGCGCCTGCAGCGGCTGTCCGGCCAGCAGCCGGCGCAGCTGGCCGCGCCGCAGGAAACAGCCACCTTGGCGCTGGGCAAAGCGTAAGCCTGCGCTGAATTGGCTACAATAGAGGCCGGTGGCGTCGTGTTGACGCCGCCGGTTTTCTTTTTTGATTGGAATGAATATGCAAGCGATCCCGCCGTCAGAGTCCCTCATCGAGTATCCGAGCGACTTCCCGATCAAGGTGATGGGCCCGACTCATATCGATTTCGCCCCGACCATCGTGCTGGTGGTGCAAAAGCACGACAAGGACTTCCATGAAGGCAAGATGGAAGTGCGTCCTTCGCCCAAGGGCAACTACACCGGCCTGACCGTGACCATCCGCGCCGTCAGCCGCGAGCAGCTCGACGCGCTGTACAACGAACTGTCGGCTCACCCGATGGTGAAAATCGTCATGTAATCAAGCTTGCTGGCGCTGGAAGACGGCAATCTCCTCCAGCAGCCAGTCGCGAAACGCCTGCACCTGCGGCCGTCCGGCCGCGCCGGGCGGCGACACGAAAAAGTACTCGTCCGGGCACGGCGTGGCGGTATCGAACAGCCGCTTCAGCTGCCCGGAGGCGATTTCCTGCATCGCCACCACATGGCGCACCAACGCCACCCCGTTGCCGTCGGCGGCGGAGCGTATCAGCATCGACAAATCCTCGAACATCAAGCCGCCGGACGGCTCGGCCATGTCGACCCCGGCCGCGCGCAGCCATGGCGACCATGGCTCCACCGAGCGCAGCAGCGTATGCTGGCGCAGCTCATGCGGCGTGGCCGGCTGCTGCCCACCGCGATAGTGGGGACTCACTACCGGGTAGTAAACGTCGCCCATCAACCGCTGCACCACCAGCCCGGGATAGTTGCCGCGCCCGAAGCGGATGCCGACATCGATGCCGTCGCGCGCCAGGTCCTGCAACTGGCCGCTCGATTGCAGCACCACCTCGATATCCGGATACAGGTCGATAAACCGGCCCAGCCGGGGCGCCAGCCAGCGCGCGGCAAACGATGGAATCGAAGAAATCGTCAGCCGCTGGTTGACGCTGGAGGCCCGCATGGCGTCGGCCGCAGCGGTGATATCGGCAAAGGATTTGCCTAAAAACTGGGAAAACTTCAGCGCATCGCTAGTTATTTTCACCTGTCGGCCGTGGCGCACGAACAGCGGCCGGCCCAATTCCTCCTCCAAAGCGCGCACCTGATGGCTGATCGCGCCATGCGTCAGATGCAACTCTTCCGCCGCCCGCGAGAAGTTCTCGTGGCGTGCCGCCGCCTCGAAGGCGCGCAGTGCGGAAAAATTGGGCAGGCGGCGGCTGGCGCTCATCAGGTCGGCATACTGTGGATAACTATGTGAATAAAATTAGCTAGAATCACGAAAATATAACGTTATACAGGCGCTACGGCAAGGCTTACCATGTGAATAAATCTACTCTAGCGGGAGCCGCCATGCCTTTTGAACTGTACGTCGACAGCCTTTTCACCAGTCCTTACGCCATGTCGGCCTTTGTCGCGCTGACCGAAAAAGGCCTGCCGTTCACCGTCAAAACGGTGGACCTGGAAGCCGGCCAGCAGAAACACAGCGCCTACACGGCGCGCGCGCTGACCGCCCGCGTACCGGCGCTGGTCGAGGGTGATTTCGTGCTGACCGAGTCGACCGCGATCACCGAATACCTGGAAGAGAGCTTCCCGGCGCCGGAATACATCGCGCTGTACCCGAAAGACCGCCGCCAGCGCGCCCAGGCGCGGCAGGTCCAGGCCTGGCTGCGCAGCGACCTGCTGCCGGTGCGCGCCGAGCGGGATACGGAAACTGTATTTTTTGGCAAGGCTAGCCAGCCGCTGACGGAAGCCGGCCAGGCCGCCGCCGACAAACTGATCCACGCCGCCAGCCAGCTGGTGCAGGAAGGCCGCCCCAACCTGTTCGACAGCTGGTCGCTGGCCGACGTTGACCTGGCGCTGATGCTGAACCGCCTGATCCTCAACGGCGACGAGGTGCCGCAAAAGCTCAGGGACTACGCCGCCGGCCAGTGGCAGCGGCCGTCCATCCGCCAGTGGCTGGAGCGTCACCAGCCGGGCTGATTTATAATGTCGGCATGACGTCTCCTACCCCAACCGAGCCGGCGCTGATACGCCACCTCGGCCTCGCCGACTACGACAGCACTTTCGCCGCGATGCGCGCCTTCACCGACGCGCGCACGCCGGACACCCGCGACGAACTGTGGATCGTCGAGCATCCGCCCGTGTTCACGCTGGGCCTGGGCGCCGACCGCGGCCACCTGCTGGCGGGCGCGGACGCGATCCCGGTGGTGCAGACCGACCGCGGCGGCGAAGTCACCTTCCACGGCCCCGGCCAGGTGGTGATCTACATGCTGATGGACCTGCGCCGCAACAAGCCCGGCGGCAAGCTGTACGCCCGGCAATTCGTCAATAAAATCGAGCAGGCGATCATCAACGTCTTAGGCGCGTATAATCTCGTCGGTGAGCGCGTTGACGGCGCGCCGGGCATCTACATGGCCGGCGGACCGAAACAAGGCGCCAAAATCGCCGCGCTCGGCTTGAAGGTGCGCGGCAACGGTTGCACCTATCATGGGCTGTCGCTGAATGTGGCGATGGATCTGGCCCCGTTTTCCTGGATTAATCCTTGCGGCTATGCCGGGCTGGAAACAGTCGATATGCGCACCGTCGGCGCGACCGCAGTGTTGTCCGACGTGCAACAACAGCTGGCCGATGAGCTGATCAGCGTTCTGGCGCATGTGGCCGAACCCGCAGTACACGAATAACCAAACTTTGCCCGCGAGGGCACGCAGCCAAATGACTTCTGAAACCACCACCAGCGTTGCCCCGGCTTACAACCCAAGCGAAAAGCAAAAAGGCGCCAGCAAGACCGCGCGCATCCCGATCAAGATCGTGCCGATCGAGCAGGTCGAGCGCCTGAAGAAGCCGGACTGGATCCGCGTCAAGGCCGCCTCGGCGTCGACCCGTTTCTACGAGATCAAGGACATCCTGCGCGAGAACAAGCTGGTGACCGTGTGCGAAGAAGCGAGCTGCCCGAACATCGGCGAATGCTTCGGCAAGGGCACCGCGACCTTCATGATCATGGGCGACAAGTGCACCCGCCGCTGCCCGTTCTGCGACGTCGGCCACGGCCGTCCGGACCCGCTGGACAAGGAAGAGCCGTTCAACCTGTCGAAGACCATCGCCGAGCTGCGTTTGAGCTACGTGGTGATCACCTCGGTCGACCGCGACGACTTGCGTGACGGCGGCGCCGGCCACTTCGTCGAGTGCATCCAGCACACCCGCGCGCTGTCGCCGAAGACCCAGATCGAAGTGCTGGTGCCGGACTTCCGCGGCCGCCTGCAAAAGGCGCTGGACATCTTCAAGGACGGCCTGCCGGACGTGATGAACCACAACCTGGAAACCGTGCCACGCCTGTACAAGGAAGCGCGTCCGGGTTCGGACTACATGCACTCCCTGCAGCTGCTGAAGGAATTCAAG
Organism: Duganella sp. GW821-FHT07G03; assembly: GCF_059418605.1. NCBI lineage: Bacteria > Pseudomonadati > Pseudomonadota > Betaproteobacteria > Burkholderiales > Oxalobacteraceae > Duganella > Duganella sp. GW821-FHT07G03. The sequence goes on along the minus strand of NZ_JBWKQE010000008.1, from coordinate 60,024 downwards.
GACATGTACCCTGCGGTCAAGACCAAGTCCGGCATCATGGTCGGCCTGGGCGAGACCGACGAAGAGATCCTGCAAGTGATGCGCGACATGCGCGAGCACAACATCGACATGCTGACCATCGGCCAGTACCTGGCGCCGTCGAACAGCCACCTGCCGGTGCGTCGTTACGTGCACCCGGACGTGTTCAAGATGTTCGAAGCCGAAGCGTACAAAATGGGCTTTAAGCACGCCGCCGTCGGCGCCATGGTCCGCAGCTCGTACCACGCGGACGAGCAGGCGCATAACGTGCTGGCCGCTGTGTAAAAACTCGGCAACGCCGCAAAGAGCAAGCCCTCGCGAGACGGCTTGCTTTTTTTTCGTTGATCGAAATCAGAGGATTGTGATTTACATGCCTGCCATCATCTTTGTGCGAGCAAGACTGGAAATAGCAGTCCTGGAGTTAGATATGTCGACATGCGATATTGATGAAACGAAAATCACAAAACAATGCTATTGGAGTTTCTGAAAAAAGCGTGGCTTCGCTTACCAGAACCAATTTTGGCTATATATAATTTTTGCAATTACACTCGCAAGTATTCCAAAAATCCAAGCCCCTATATATTGCAACCAACCTTTTCTAACTTCGCCGCGAATTGTATTTCGTCTCGTTTGATCGAAATCAGTAAAGGTGATACTGGAGCCAAATGGAAGGTAAGCATCTCGTTCGACATATTGTTTTAAGAAAGTAAAAATCGTCAATAAAAAAACAAACGAAGCAATAGATTTAATAAAGAATTTAAAAATTGATTTATTTATGTCTGTATCTTGAAAATCTTTTATGGAGTCTATAAAAGTAATTGAGTGCCCAGCCCATACTAGTATCGATAAAATCATAAATATATAATAAGAATATATCGTTAGACTATCGAGATGCCGTTTCATAAACTTGCTTAATGCGGTTTCTTTTTTTATCAGGGTAGAGGTATGGTTCCTTAATAATCCAGCAATATCTGTCGCCCACGTTCTTTCAGTATGTTTAATACTATAATCAATCATTCCACCATCAAACCAGCGTCTTCGGTCAGGGTTTCTATGTTCAGGGCGAGTGACAAACATGATTTCTATTTCTTGCTTTTCCGGTGTGTCGTGCCCTCTGAATTTTATTAAATATGTAGCGTTCACTGCTACAGCAACAGGTGTGCATTGAGAAGTAGGGTGGTACGAAATAAAAGTCTCAATATTGTTATGCTTTACGCTTTGACCATCATCGTAAAAAACAGTAATTCCAAAATATGCCAAACTCGCATCATTCTGTTTTGACATTCTCTGTTCTAAGAGATGATATATGGTAGTTATTGACTTATGATCAATCTCAAAGACGCCCTCGGTTTCACCTCTAAGTTCTTCCGGTTTTCCAAGTAACCCAGACACAAAACTTGTGAAGTCTTTGACTTCGCAAGGTAAAACTACGTAATAAGGATCACCGCTATGTTTTTTAGTAATCTCCATATTTCCATCGCCGTTTTGACGATGACTGGGAATCAAATTATCAGTCACTGATCCGCTCCAATTCTTTAGGTGGTTATTTTTTTTGGGAAACTTTCAATGATAGTATGCCATTAAACATAACAAAGGTGCAAAAACTTTGTTGGTGGCTGCGGGTCGGGTTTTGACAGACTATTTTGAACTTGACGAAGTACTGCGCGCTCACCGCAGAGCCAGACCGGAAAACAGATTCCCGCAATGAAGCTTCTTTTTTGCTCAAGCAGTTCGCAATTGGCGCTTGCCTTCAGTAGGTCAGAGGTCTAGAGTAAGAAAAGTCTCTGGAGGTGATATGCCCATCATCGATATAGATCAGGCGAGCATGCAGCTTCCCAAGCTAGTTGATGACGCCAGCAAAGGAGAAGAAATCCTCATTGCCAAGGATGGCAGCCCTGTTGCCCGGCTGGTCCCTATCCGCAAGCCTGCCAAGGGTTTGAAATTCGGTAGCATGAAAGGCCGAATATGGATCGCCGATGATTTCGACGCACCGCTGCCGGACGATATTCAAGCGGCGTTTGAGGGAAAATAGTGGCACTTCTGCTCGACACGCATGTCTTGCTTTGGTGCTTGCAGGGGAACCGCAAACTGTCCAAGCCTGTGCGCACGCAGATAAATGCCTCTTCGGAAGTCTATGTCAGTAGTGTCTCGATCTGGGAGATTGCAATCAAAGTGGGTTCCGGTAAGTTGATGGTAAATATGGATCAACTTGCGAGTGAGATTACTCGTATCGGATTGCTGGAGCTAAGAATTTCGCATAAACATGCAGCCCGGGTGAGGCTGCTGCCTGCCATTCATCGCGATCCATTCGATCGCATGCTGGTCGCCCAAGCCATATGTGAACCCATGAAACTGTTGACCGCCGACCGCGTTTTGGCGTGTTATTCCGATCTTGTCGAGTTGGTCTGACTCTTCAGACAGACCAACCGCAGATAGACTGCGAAACCATCTGGCCGGGGGAGGCAATATGAATATCCTTACTTTTGGTGAAGCGCAGGCCAGCTTGGAAAGCGTAATGGACGAAGTTTGTAATGACCATCTCCCGACGGTGATCACTCGTGTCAGCGGTAAGCACGTCGTTATGCTGTCATTGGCTGATTTCAACAGCCTGGAGGAGACCATGTACCTTTTGGGATCGGCCAAGAATGCCTGCCGTTTGATGGCATCCGTTGCGCAGATCAAAGCTGGTAAATCCCAGGTTCGGGAACTGATGCACCATGAAAAACCAGAAAAATAGACCGCCAGCATCGGCTGGTCTACCTTCCTGACGAAGGTTGCATTTACGTGGCCGCGTGCCGCCATCACTACGACGACAAGTAAGCGGCATGCAATCAGATACTGATCAGCTTCAGGTCGAACGCGCGTTCGGCCAGCCACACCACCGCCACCAGCGCGATCACCGCCGAGCCGCCGGTCAGCAGGCGGCGGTAGAACCAGGTGCCGCGCAGCGCGAACGCCAGCGGCAGGAAGGCGGCGACGATGCACAGCTGGCCGATCTCCACGCCCAGGTTGAAGCCGAATAAACTGGTCAGCAGCGCACCCTGCGGCAGGCCCAGGTCGATCAGCACGCTGGCGAAGCCGAAGCCGTGGATCAGCCCAAACCCGAACGCGGCCACCGGCCGCCGGCCGCGGAACAGCGGATAGATGTTGTTCAGCGCCGCCAGCACCACCGAGGCCGCAATCGCCGATTCCACCCAGCGCGATGGCAGCGAGACCAGCGACAGGCTGGCCAGCGTCAGGGTCAGCGAGTGCGCCAGCGTGAAGGCCGTCACCACTTTGAGCACGTCGATGAAGGACTCGCGCAGGCTGGCCGACGGCGTGCCGCGCGCACCCAGCATCACCGCCGGCAGCAGCAGCGACAGCAGGAACAGGATATGGTCGTAGCCGATCCAGATATGCCACACGCCGTCCTTTACGTAAGCGCCGAACTGCCGCCAGCGGTCCGGCGATGTCAGCGACAAGGTCTGGCGCGCATGCGCGGGATCGAAAATCGCGGTGGATGTCGCGCCGTCGCGCGTCAAGCGCAGCAAGCCTTTGTGCTGCGGATCGAGATCGGCGAACAGCTGGTAGTTGATGGTCAGCGCCGTTACAGGGCCGGGGCAGATGGCGTGAAAACGCAGCACGCTGTAGGCGCCGTCGGTGTGATTGTCGACCAGCTGCTGGTCGGTGTCGACGCGGCAGGCGCCCTGGTCGGTGGCGATGCCCAGGCGCTCCAGCGCATACGCCGCGATCGCCGCATGCCGCGTGCGGATCTCGTCCCAGGTCAGCTTGCCGTCGCCATCCTGGTCCAGGCCGATGGCGAAATCCAGGTCGCGCAGCGCGATGTCCCACTGGCCGCTGATGCGTTCACCCTGCACCTCCAGCGACAGATAGCTGTCGCTGGGCTTGTGCGCAAAGGCTGGCAGCGCAACGCCGCACAGCAGCGCGAAAAATAGCATCAGGCGTTTCATCATGTTCTCGCTTGCAGTTGACGGATCAGGCGCGATGCGGCCACGTCCTCGGTGTGATTCAGCGCGACCCAATCCAGCACAGGCTTGGCGGCGCGGGCGTCGCGCGCCTGCACCGCCGATTCCAGATAGATGCGGATATCGGCGGCTTCCTTTTGCACTGCCCAATTCTTGCGCGCCAGCGTCAGCGCGGTGGCCGGATCATGGCGCAGCATCAGTTCAAAGCGCGCCTGTTCGCGCTGGTGCACGGTGTCGCCACGTTGGGCGGCGGCGTTGAAACGGGCCGCCAACTCCTTCACGTCCTCGGCCAACGCTACGTGCGCGTTGCCCTGCTGCTGCAACGCCAAAGCGCGGCGCAGCAGCAGCGCGTCGATGCGGGTCTGGTCCTTCAGCAGCGTGGCGACTTCGTTGGCGCGCTGTTGCTCCAGCAGGAAATCGGCATAGGCGCCCAGCAGGTAGCTGTCGCGCGGGCTCAGTGCCAGCGCGCGTTGGTAGCGCGTCTCGGCGATGTTGGCCGCGCCGCGCCGCTGCGCCATCTCCGCCAGCAGCGTCAGCGCCCATACCTGAAGCTCTGCAGGTGCGTTGTTGCTGCGCTCAAGCGTCAGCTCCAGCAGCTGCTCGCTTTTCAGGGAACGCCCGGTCGCCGCGCCGACGTTGGCGATGCAGGTGATGGTGATCAGTTCTATCGACAGCGCCGACAGATGCGCACAGCTGGCGGTGGCGCCGGCGTAGTCGCCTTGCACGGTTTGCACGGTGGCCTGCGTCAGCCACGCCTGCGCGTTGGCTGGATCGGCCGCCAGCACGGCCTTCAGATCATCCATCGCCGGCTTGAACTGATGGGTACTCTGCAGCAGCGTGGCCCGCAGCAGGCGCACCGGCGCCGGCGGCGACGACAGCCACCACCACGGCGCCAGCGCCGCCTGCGCGTAGCCGAGGTAGCGCGGATCGGTTTCGCTGCGGGCCAGGCCGATATAGCGTGTGGCGAGACTGGTGGCCAGTGCCATATCGTTGGGGTGCGCGTTCAACTCGCTGCGCATGCGGCGCAGTTCCTGCTGCACCGGATCGCCACGGCGCGGCAGCGTTTCGATCACTTGCTGGCCGCTGGCGGGAAGGTAAGGCGTCGCCTGCGCCGCCACCGCGGCGGCGCTCAGCAGCAACGCAAAAATTGACTTCTTCATGATGACCTCAAACGGTGGAAAGGGCGGCTACATTTCGCAGACGCCCTTATGCTGCAAGGCTTACTTGTATGCGACCGGTTCCGTATCTTCCGGCGCGGTGGCGACGACGCTGTCTGTCGCCAGTGGTTCGGCGGAGGTTTCGCTACCGTCGCCGATGATGGCCAGTACCGCCGAATAGAACGCATCGAGCATCACCACCGGTGGCGATGGTTGCGTGGGCACGCTCGGCGTGTGGTCTTCATAGTGGGTGCTGCCCCCGCATGCGCTGAGCACCAGCAACGCAATCAGGCCCAGGTACTTCATGGCGCGCTCCGGCTCGAAGGCACGGCGGAGGTTTGCGGCGAGCCTGGGATCGGCGTCTTCAGGTACGGGAAGGCGGCGGTGAAGTAGCTGTCGTCCAGGTAGGCGCCGTCGGTGAAGTGCAGGCCACCGGCTGGTGCGTCGGCGGGCGCGCAGCCCAGGTTCAGTGTGCACAGCTTGCCCATCACGACGCGCAGCGCGATGTCGACCACGTCGTCGCCAGGACGGCGGCCGTTGGGGAAGCCGGCATTGTCGCCGCCGATCACGCCCAGGCGGTTCTGCGCGCCCATCGCGACGGCCGGCGTCGACGTGTTCAGGCGCAGCATCTCGGAAGCGGTCACGGTGGCCGGCTGGTTCAGGCCTTTGACGCCGGTGAGGAAGGCCGCCACCAGGTCGTTGCGCGGGAAGTTGGTCGGCGCCTTGGCGCCGGCGCTGCCGTACAGGATTTCAATCAGCGCCGGCAGCGTTGGATTGGTCACGTAGGTCGCGAACTGCGCGTCGCCAGAAGGCTTGCTGCTGTTGAAGGTGTCCTTGTCCTTCAGGCCGATGACGACTTCATTCACCAACGGCATGCCGAGGCGCGAGACCTGGGTCCAGGCGCCGCCCTCCTTCGATGGCGCGCTGGAATTCGGCGTCGGGTTCAGCAGGCGCGCCTGGCGCACGCTGGCCGTGGTCCAGCCGCCGATCACGGGATCACTGCTGCCGGCCGCGGTCAGGCAGGAGGCGGCCACTTCCAGCTCGATCGAGGTCACGTTCTTGTCGGCCAGGTCGTCCCTGGCGGCCTTCTCGGCGTTGGCGCTGAATTCGGTGGCCGGGGCCTTGATGTTCACCAGGTCAAAGGTCTCGCCGAGGTTGACCACGAACGGGTCCTTGCGCTGGCCGACGAACATGCGCGCCGGCGTGCTGCAGCCGGGGATGTTGACGTTGTACATATGGGCGGCGGCATAGGCCGCGTAGTTCGGGATCGACTTGTTGCCGATGTTATCGAGCGGCTTGTCGAAGGTGCTGGCGCCGTCGGCCGCGTTGGTCACGGCGGCCTTGGTGCCGGTGCGGCGGTCGCCGCGCACCACGTTGACGGTGTAGGTCTCGCGCACGTTGGCGCCGGCAGCGTTGGGACCGGCGATGGCGCCGCCGTTGATCACCAGCGGTATCGACACCTGCTTGCCGCCGACGGTGAGCTTGGTGTCCTTGTTGGTGTTACTGAAGCGGAACTGGAAGGTCAGGTCTTCCTTGGCGTCGCCGTTGTTGTCGATGTGGATCTCGTACAGCGCGTTCGGGTCCATGGCGAAGAAGTTCGGGCCGCCGTAGGCATCCTGCAGCGGGATGTAGTTGGCGATCAGGGTGATGAAGCCGGCGCGGCCGGACTCGTAGCTGCGGAACATGTAGAAGTCGGTGCCGTCGACTTTGGGACTCTGCGTGACGAACGGCGCTTCGCGGTGGCTGGATGCCATGGCCGCTGGCGCGAATGCGCTTGCCACGGCGCCGATGACGGCGGCGCGCATCGCGTGTTTGACGATAGTTTGCATTTCGTTTTCTCCCCAATAGGTTGATCTGCCAGGTACTGCGTCTTGATATACGGTGCCGGATGCGCGCCGGATTCAAATTAGATCGGATTTATCGCTTAAAAATTCCTGTTCAGCGTCAGCCGCAGCGTGCGCGGCTCGACCGGATGGAAGTGCACGCCGCTGACGCCCTCCACCGGCTCGCCCGACAAGCGCGAGGCGTAGTAGTAATCGATGTCGCTGGCGCGGCGGTTGAACAGGTTGAAGCCGTCCAGCGTCAGCCTGGTCTTGCGGTCCAGCTGGTAGCTGATGCGGCCGTAGGCCAGCGTGGTGGCGGCGGAGCGCACGCTGTTGTCCTCGGTCAGCGGGCGCGGCCCGAAGTAGCGCAGCTCGAAGCCGCCGGACCAGCGGCCGATGTCCTTGACCGTCACGCCGAACGAGGCCACTTTGTCCAATGCCCCCGGCACGTGGTTGCCGGCCGGGTCGTTCCGGCGATAGCGTGCGCGCGAGGCCGACAGGTCGAGATCGAACAGCAGCCACGGCGCCGCGATGTAGTGGTTGCTCCACTCGATGCCGCGGCGGCGGCTGGGGCGGCTGGCCTCGGTGTCGCCGCTGTCGCCGGCGAACACCAGTTCGGAATCGATACCGAGCGTCCACAGCGACAATGAGCTTTGCAGGCCGGGCAGCCATTCGCTGCGCACGCCCAGTTCGGCGCCGCGCGTGCCCACCAGCGGCGTGGCCGGGTCGGCGGCCTTGAGCACGCCGCGCGCGTCGTTGCTGTGGAAGCCGGCGCCGTAGTTGACGAAGTACTCGGTTCGCTTCCACGGGCCGAAGATCAGCGACAGCTTGGGCGAGGCCTTGTGCGCTGCGGCGGCGTCGCCGTTGACGTTGAAACGGTAAGCGTCATAGCGCAGCCCGGCGATGCTGCGCAAGGCCGGCGACCAGTAGCTGGTGTTCTCCCAATACAGGCCGGCGCTGGCCTGGTTGACGCGGTCTTCGCTGACGGTGGCGATGCGCCGGCGCGCGACCGTGTGGTACAGGCCGAGCGGCGCGATGTGGTCGTAGCGCGTCTGCAGGCCGAACTTGTCGCGCATGTCCACGCCGGCAAATTGGCTGACCCAGGTTTGCGCCACATTGATGCCGGCCATCGTGCGGCGTTCGCTTTGCTGGAACTGGTCGCCGTTGACCGGATCGTTGAGCAGGTAGGTGAAGTCGCTGTACAGGTCCAGGCTGGAGCGCACCACGTAGGCCGACGCTTCGGTGATGCCGCCCTCGCGGCGCCGGTGCATGGCCCATGCGAGGCTGGTGCGCGAGGTGTCGCCGCCGTCGCCCGGATTGGCGCTGGCGTAGCGGTCCACGCGGCCGTCGTCGACCGCGCGCCGCGGCAACTGGTCGGTGGCGGTCCAGCGGTTGCGGTAGGCCATGGCGGTGATGTTGTAGCCGTCCTGCGCGTCGCCGCGCGTGTAGCGCAGCGTGGCGCTGGCCTTGCGCACCTGTTCCGGCGTCTGCCACGGGCCGTTGTTGCGGCTCAGCTCCAGCCCGTACAGCAGCGTGCCGCCGGCCGCCGCCAGCGAGTCGGCCAGCACGCCGCGCTGGTAGCCGTAGCTGCCCAAGGTCAGGCTGGCGGCACCGTGGGGCAGCCGGTCCGCGAGCCGGATGTGGGCCGCGCCGGCCGACGAGAAGTCGCCCTCGTCGGCGAAATAGCCGCCCTTCTTGTAGTCGATGCGCTGCACCAGCTCCGGTATCAGGAAGTTCAGGTCCGAGTAGCCCTGGCCGTGGGCGTGGCTGCGCATATTGACCGGCATGGCGTCGACATAGGTGGCGAAGTCGGTGCCGTGGTCGAGGTTGAAACCGCGCAGGAAGTACTGGTTGGCCTTGCCGTCGCCGCTGTGCTGGGTGACGATCATGCCGGGCACGAATTCCAGCAACTCGCCGGTGCGCAGCGCCGGGCGGCTGGCGATCAGGCTGGACGTGACCGTGCCCTGGCTGGCCGCGTCCGAGGTGCCGACCGCGTTGTCGTAGTGCGCCAGCACGATCACGCGCGCAGCCGCTGCGCCGTCGCCGCCCTCTTCGGTGGCGCAGGCGCCGGCCGCGACGACGGCGGCGACCAGTCCGGCGATGCCGTTCTTGATCATCATCCTGCTCCCGCCTTGTATTTTCGATGACCCATGTACGCGGCGGAGCCGTGATCGGATTCAAAATAAATTGGTGTTCGCGCCCGCGCGGGTATGGTATTTTTCTCACGCTTGCTACTTTTTCCTCACTTTCCGAAGGCCCGCAGTGTCAGACGCGAATACTCTCGATCCCCAGCAGTTGCGCCTCTGGCTGCAAGGTGCGGCCAAACGCGACGCTGTCGCCTTTCGTTCGCTCTACGACGCGACTTCGGCGAAACTGTTTGGCTTCGCGCTGCGTATATTGGTCAAGCGCGAACTGGCCGAAGAGGTGCTGCAAGAAAGTTTCGTCGCGATCTGGAACAACGCCGGCACCTATCAAAGCCATTTGGCCGCACCCATGACCTGGATGACGACCATCGTCCGCAACAAGGCTTTCGATCTGCTGCGCCGCAGCGATGTGACCACCGAAATCGACGGCGAACAGTTTGACAGCGAGGTGATCAATGCACTGCACGATCCCGCAGCCACGCCCATCGAGGCGCTGCAAATGAGCCGCGACGCCAAGGCCTTGGCCTATTGCATGTCGGCGCTGGAAGGGCTGCACCGGCAGGTGCTGGGCCTGGCCTTTTTCCATGACCTGTCGCACAGCGAGGTGGCGCAGCAGATGGCGCTGCCGATCGGCACCGTCAAGACCTGGATACGCCGCAGCCTCGACAAGCTGAAGACGTGCCTGGCCAAGGGGGAGCGCGCATGAACCTCCGCGACAACGCTCCGCTGCGCGACCAACTGGCGGCGGAATACGTGCTCGGCACGCTCAAGGGCGGCGCGCGCCGCCGCTTCGAAGGCCATCTGCACAACGACGCCGCGCTGCGCCGCATCGTCGTCGAATGGCAGGACCGGCTGGCGCCGCTGGCCGAGTTCTCCGGCGCGCAGCCGCCGCGCAAGCAGGTGTGGCAAGGCATCGAGCGCCGCCTGAACCTGCCGCGCGCGCATGCGGCATGGCAGTTCTGGCGCAGCGAGTCGGTGACGTTCTGGCGTTCGCTGGGCGTGGTGTCGACGGCCGTCGCGGCCTTGCTGGTGGTGACGATCAGTGTGCGCACCTTGCAGGCGCCGCAGCTCGACTACGTGGCCACGCTGACCGACGACAAGGCACAGACCGCGCTGCTGCTGACCGGCGACAGCCGCCACCAGGCGATGACGGTGCGCGTGGTGGGCGCGGCGGCGGTGCCGGGCGACAAATCGCTGGAACTGTGGGCGGTGCCGAAGTCGGGCCATCCGCGTTCGCTGGGCTTGCTGAGCGAGCGTGGCGAGCTCAAGCTGGCGATGACCAGCAAGGCGGTCGGCGACGACGTGGCGCTGCTGGCGGTCACGCTGGAGCCCAAGGGCGGCTCGCCGGATCCGAACGGGCCGACCGGACCGATCCTGTACAAGGGGAACTGGGTCCGGGTGATGTAGGGGGAAAGTTGCTATCATCCAGTGTCGGGCCCAGGCCCCCATTCGCCAAGGACACATATGGACGCCAGCAAGTTCAACCCGGAATATTTCAACAGCTTCGGCAAGGGTACGCTGCCGGACCTGCTGGGCATCGTCATCACCGATGTGCGCGAAGGCGAGATCGTGGCCGAGTTCGCGGTCACGCCGCAGCACCTGGCGCCGAACGGCTACTTGCACGCCGGTAGCGTGGTGACGCTGGCCGACACCGCTTGCGGCTACGCCTGCTTTTCGCATTTGCCGGAGGGTGGACAGAGTTTTACCACCATCGAGCTGAAGTCGAATCACCTGGGCACGCTGCGCGACGGCGTGGTGGTGGCGACCGCGAAGGCGGTGCACCTGGGACGCACCACGCAGGTCTGGGATGCCATCGTCAGCAACAAGGCGAGCGGCAAGACCATCGCCCTGTTCCGCTGCACGCAGATGATCTTGTTCCCGAAATAGGAGGCAAGGCATGCCGCATTTTTCCAGGATGGCCGGGCTGGGCCTGCTGTTGGCCGCGTCGCTGGCGACGGCGCAAACGCCTTACACCGATGACGCCACCTACGTCGGCCTCGGCGGCAAGGAGGGCATCCGGAAGATCGTCGACACCTTCATCCCGCTGGTGCTGGCCGATGCGCGCATCAAGGACAGCTTCGCCGACTTCGACATGGCGCGGCTCGGCGCGCGCTTGCAGGAGCAGTTCTGCGAGTTCGCCGGCGGCCCGTGCAGGTACACCGGCAAATACCGCGACCGGACGATGGACGGCGTCGGCACCGTGCGCGACATGGCCACTGTGCACCAGGATTTGCAGATCACCAATGCGATGTTCAACGCACTGACCGAGGACTTGCAGCTCGCGATGGAGCGGAACCACGTGCCCAGCCGCGTGGCGAACCGGCTGATCGCGAAACTGGCGCCGATGCAGCGCGCCATCGTGACCAAATGATGGCGCCGGGAGAACAACCATGAAGCACATCGTATCCGTACTGACCGTGCTGACCGCCGTGCTGGCCTGCGGCGGCGCGGCGGCGCAGGGCAAGCCGGACATGGGCAAGTTCCTCGCCACCGGCGGCGTCAGCCAGGTCGAAGGCGCGGGTGGCGGCGGCATCACGCCGTGGGCGCTGATCAGCGGCTACGGCACGCGCGACAGCTGGGGCGCCAACGCGCACTACACGCGCCTGGCCACCCAGGACTACAAGCTCGACAGCTACGGCGTGGCGCTGGGCATCGCCGACCGGCTGGAGCTTTCGCTGGCCAATCAGGAGTTCAAGGGTAGTCTGGCGCCGCTGAACCTGCTCAACATCAAGCAGGACATCCTGGGCGTCAAAGTGAAGGTGGCGGGCGACGCCGTCTACGAGCAGGACAGCTGGATGCCGCAGGTGGCGATCGGCATGCTGTACAAGCGCAACCAGGGTGTGGGCGGCTTGGGCGCGCTGGGCGTGAGCAATGTGATGCAACTGGGCGCCAGGGACGATCACGGCTACGATTACTACGTGGCGGCCACCAAGATCCTGTTCGAGCAGAGCTTGCTGCTAAACGGCACCCTGCGCGCGACCCGCGCCAATCAGATGGGCCTGCTGGGCTTTGGCGGCGACAAGGGGGATAGTATGCGGCTGATGCCGGAGGTGTCGATGGCCTACCTGGTCAACCGCAAGTTGGCGGTGGGCGCCGAGTACCGCCGCAAGCCGCACAACCTGGGCGTGGACAACGAAAAGGCGTACTACGACGCGTTCGTCGCCTGGTTCCCGAGCAAGAATTTTTCGCTGACGGCGGCGTATGCCGAGCTGGGCGACATCACCATCTTCAACCCGAAGAAACAGCACGGCTTGTACCTGTCGGCGCAAGCCGGCTTCTGACCCCAATGCCGTCAGTATGATTTGTAGGGCAGGAATTTGCCGCTCAGGACCACCTGCACGCGGTCGCCCTTGGGATCGGCTTCGCGCTGGATGTCCATCGAGAAGTCGATCGCGCTCATGATGCCGTCGCCGAATTCCTCGTGTATCAGTTCCTTGATGGTGGTGCCGTAGACGCTGACGATCTCGTACCAGCGGTAGATCAGCGGGTCGGTCGGCACCGCGGTCGGCAGCGAGCCTTTGTACGGCACGATCTGCAGCCACGCCGCTTCTTCGTCGGTCAGGCCGAACAGCACCTGCGCCTTGTCGGCCTGGGCGCGGTTGAAGGTCATCTGGCCCAGCAGCGCGGCGGTGGTCCACTCCTTGCTCTGGCCGAATTCGACGGCGAGCTCGGCCCAGCGCAGCTGCTTGGCGACTTTAACGGACAGGATTTTTTGGGTGACTTGGTTGCGATCCATGATGGGCTTTCCGGTGGTTGAGGAGAGCCCTAAGTGATGCAAGCGCCGTGCCAGACTTGACCCCCGTCGTTTAGCCGCGCAGTGATTCTTCCAGCAGCTTGTGCAGGGCGTCGAAGTCCGGTTCGCCCAGGTAGCGCTTGAGGATCTTGCCATCCTTGCCGATCACGAAGGTGGTCGGCGTCATCGCCACGTTGCCGTAGGCTTTGGCGGCCGAGCCGTCGGTGTCGAGCGCCACCTTGAACGGCAGCTGGCGGGTTTCGGCGTAGTTCAGCACGTAGTTCGGCGGGTCGTAGCTCATCGCCACGGCGACGAACTCCAGGCCCTGGCCCTTGAACTTGTTGTAGGTGTCGACCATCTTCGGCATCTCGCCCACGCAGGTGGTGCACGAGGTGGCCCAGAAATTGACCATCACCACCTTGCCGCGCAAGCTCTCCGGCGAAATCTTCTCGCCCTTGATGCTGACGAAGGTGATTTCCGGCGCGCTCTGGCGCTTGTTCAGCGACAGGTAGCCGCCAAAGCCGATGGCGCCGATCAGCACGGCGGCCAGCACCGGCTTGATCCAGCCGGGGGATTGCGTCTTTTGCATGATGGACTCAGGCGTGGAAGGAGAGGAGGCCATTATAGACCTCCTCCGGATTACGAGTTGGACGCCGACTTGCTCGGCTGCAGGCTCTTCCACTCGTCCTCGGTGATGTATTCGAACACCTTGACCACCTTGTTCACGCCGCTGACGCCGCGCGCCACGTCGGCGCCGATCTGGCCTTCGCGCTGGGTCACGCGACCCATCAGGAACACCACGCCGCGCTCGGTCACCACCTGGTAGGAGTTGGCCGAGATATCCTTCATGTCGACCAGGCTGGCCTTGACCTTGGTGGTGATCAGCGCATCGTTCGAGCGCGAGGTGTAGCTCGACGGGCCGGCGATTTCCAGCTCGTTGATCACCGTCACCACGCCTTCGATGCCGCGCAGCTCGCGCTCGGCGGCGGCCTTCATGGCCTCGTCGCGCACTTCGCCGGTCAGCAGCGCCCGGCGGTTGAAACTGTTGATGTTGGTATGACCCGCATCGCCGACGACGTTGTTGAGCTTGATGCTGCCCTTGACTTCGATCGCCCGGTCTTCCGTCTGCGCACCCAGGGTGCGGCGGTCGGTTGCGGCCAGCGTCCCGGAAATGGCGCCGCCCGCGACCAGCGCGATGCAGCCCGACAACGACGCCAGCATAGCGCCGCACAGCACGCTCATGGCCAGCGGCCGTTGTACTTTTTTCCAGATAACGCCGGGATTAGTCATTCGCATCTCCTCCGAATAGCGCGACGTCGATGCCGTCGCAAATGCAGTGTATGGTCACCAGATGGACTTCCTGGATACGGGCGGTACGGTCGGCCGGCACGCAGATGTGCACGTCGGCGTCGGTCAACATTTTGCCGATGGCGCCGCCGCCCTTGCCGGTCATGGCCACCACGCGCATTTCGCGCTCCAGCGCCGCTTCGATCGCCGCCATCACGTTGGCCGAGTTGCCCGAGGTGGAGAACGCCAGCAGGATGTCGCCGGCCTGGCCGAACGCCTGCACCTGCTTGGAGAAGATCTCGCGGTAGCTGTAGTCGTTGGCCACCGCCGTCAGGATCGAGGTGTCGGTGGTCAGCGCCATGGCCGGCAGCGGGAAGCGTTCGCGTTCGAAGCGCCCCACCAGCTCGGCGGCGAAGTGCTGGGCGTCGGCGGCCGAACCGCCGTTGCCGCACACCAGAATCTTATTGCCGTTGGACAACGCCGAGAACATCAGCTCGATCGCTTGCGCGATGTGCGGAGCGAGGACGGTGGCGGACTGGATCTTGAGTTCGGCACTTTCGTGGAAGTGCGAGAGTATGCGTTGATTATTCATAGTGTGCTGATTATAGTGCAGCCGCACAGCGGTCCGGACAAGCGCTGTTAAAAATGCTTACATTTCCAGCGCATTTTGTATCCATGACAACTTTTCGCCGTCGATGGCCACCAGATCGAAGCGGCATGGCGGCGGCTGGCGGTAGCGCAGCAGGTAAAACTGGGCCGCGTGGATCAGCCGCCGCTGCTTGGCCGGGGTCACGCTGGCGGCCGCCCCGCCGAAGCGGCTCGGGGCGCGGCGCCGCACTTCGACAAACACCAGGTGGGCGCCGTGCTGCATGATCAGGTCGATTTCGCCCACCTTGCACAGGAAATTACGCTCGACCAGCACCAGCCCGGCCGCGCTCAGGTGGGCCAGCGCCCGGTCTTCGCCGAGCCGGCCCAGCCGTTGTTGCGAGGTCTGCGGCATGGCGGCCTCACGGCGTGACCGGCAGCGGCACGCCGTTCTTATACACCGCCGGCTGCTCGATCCGCTCGAAAGCGGCCGCGCCCTGGCCGAAATCGATGGTCAGCCGGCCGGTCACGCCGTCCAGGTGGAAGCGGCCGGCGCGGTGGCGGCTGAGCTCGCGCGCCACCCGGTAGGCGTCGATGCCCAGCGCGTACAGGCGCTCGATGTCGGCGCTGTTCGATTGCAGCGGATGCGGATAGACCATCACCGCCGGATGGTCGCGCTGGATTTGCCACGGCAGGTCCAGCAGGCGCACGCCGTCCAGCTCCCGGGTCGGGCTGTTGCTGCCGCTGCCGGGGTTCAGCGCCGAGGTGCCGTAGATCGGCAGCGAGCGCAATTGCGGCGCCGGCGCCGGCACGGGCGGCGGCGGCAGCGCATCGGCGGTGCTGAAGGTGGGGTTGCTTGGCTCGCCGTTGAAGGCGTCGCCCAGGGCGCTGCGCAGCTGGCGGGTCTGGTCGGCGCTCATGGCCGAAAACAGCAGGCCGGGCGTATCGTCGCGCAGGCGGGCGCGCAGCTGCACCAGTTCCGGATCGCTGAGGTAGCCGTCGGGCGCGCTCAGCTCGACCATCTTGACCGGCAGGCCGTGGCGCTGCCACTGGGCGGCGAAGGCGGCCGCCACGCGGCGCTGCCACGGCGTGCTGGTGCTTAAAATGACGGCAGTGCTGCCGGGTAGGTCGGCGGCGGCCCACTGGGCGGCCTGGCGCGCTTCCTCCTCGATCGACAGGCCCATGGCCAGCATCAGCGGCGGCAGCGGCGCGGCGCCGGCCACGCCGTAGCCTTCCGGATAGTTCAGCGCGATGGTGGGCTTTTGCAGCAAGGGGCTGGCGGCGATGGCCGCCACGGCGGAGCGCGCCAGCGGGCCGATGATGATGTCGTCCTGCTGCTGGGCGCGGGCGTAGCTGGCCAGCACGTCCTGCGGCGCGTCGCCGGTTTCCACCACGGTGACGGTGATGTTGTCGCGGTCGCGCTCCCAGGCCGCCAGGAAGCCGGCCCGCACCGACGACGCGGCCAGGCCCAGCGTTTCGGAGCGCAGCGGCAGCAGCAAGGTCATGCGGATGGGCGCGTTGGACGGTTGCGCCGCCTCGTCGGCGGCGCGCGCCGGGCCGGGAGCGGCGTCCGGCGTGACGGTCAGGCCGGCGCCGGTCGGGGCGGACGGGGTGGTTCGGGCCGGCGGGGCCAGGCCCGGCAGCGTGACGGCGAAGGTTTCGGCGGGCGGCGGCGTCGGTTCCGGCGGCGGCTTGGGCAGCGACGCCGGGCGCGCAGGCGGCAGCAGCGGGGCCGCCGCACTTGTATTTGATGAGCCGGGCGCGCACAATCCTCCGGGCGCATTGCAGAACGGCGTGCTGCACGCACTGACCAGGGCCGCAACCGTACACAGCAGCGACAACCTCACACTATTCATCCTACCCCCAATGACCGCACAAGAATCCAGCTCCATCGCCACCCTGCCCGTGATGGGCGAAATGGCGCACCAGACCTATCCTAGCGCAACCTTGTACGTCGTGGCGACCCCGATCGGCAATGTGACGGATATCAGCCTGCGGGCGTTGCATGTCTTGAGCCTGGTCAACGCCGTGGCCTGCGAGGACACCCGCAACACCGCCCAGTTGATGACCCGCTTCGGCCTGCACAAGCCGCTGATCGCGGCCCACCAGCACAACGAGCGCGAAGTGGCGGAAACGCTGATCGCCCGCCTGCAGGCCGGCGAGCGCATCGCCCTGGTGTCGGACGCCGGCACGCCGGCCGTGTCCGATCCGGGCGCGCGCATCGTCGACGCGGTGCGGGCGGCGGGCTTGCGCGTGCTGCCGCTGCCGGGCGCGTCGGCGGCGGTGACGGCCTTGTCGGCCAGCGGCCTGGTGAACGATCAGTTCTACTTCGTCGGCTTCCTGCCGGCCAAGGCCAAGCAGCGCGAGAACTTCCTCGGCACCTTGCGCGCGGTGACCGCGACGATGGTGTTCTACGAGGCGCCGCACCGCATCCTCGATTGCGCCACGGCGCTGGCGGCGGTGTTCGAGCCGGAACGCCAGGTGGTGTTCGCGCGCGAGCTGACCAAGATGTTCGAGGAAATCCACCGCTGCCCGCTGTCCGAGGCGGAGGCGTGGATCAGGGCCGACGCGCACCGTGAAAAAGGCGAATTCGTGGTGCTGCTGGCCGGCGCGCCGGCGGCCGAGGATGAACAGGACGTCGAGGCCGAGCGCATCCTCAAGATTCTGTTGACCGAATGCTCGGTCAAGCAGGCGGCCAACCTGGCGGCGCTGATCACCGGCCGCAAGAAAAACGCGCTGTACGACCGCGCCCTGCAGCTCAAGGGCGACGAGTAATCAAAATTTGCAGCCGCTGTCCTTCTTGTCCAGCAGCCAGATGAGCGGGGACAGCAGGCCGGCGCCGGTGTTCTTGCAGTCGGAACGCTTGGCGCCCTGGATGTCGCGCGCCAGCTTGCTTTCCCGCTCGGGATACAACGGATGGTCTTCCAGCTGCGCCACCGGCAAGCCGGCGCGGGCCGGGTCCTTGGCGTTGGCTTCCTTGCGGGCGGTTTTCAGCGCCGCGTCCATGTCGAATTTCTTCGGTTGCAATTCCGGGTGCAAGGGATCGGGCGCTGGCGCCGGCAGCGTGATCGCCTGCGCGGTGACCGGGGCGGGCTCTGCGGCTGGCGCTGGCGGGCTGGCGCGCTTGACCAGCTGCGGCCGTTCGCGCTTGCGCGCTGGAGCAGGCTCCTGTTTCGGCTTGGGCGGCGGCTCCACCTTGGCCACGACCGGCTTGGGTGGCGCGGGCGTTCGCAGCCAGACCGTCATGGTCCTGGCCGGCCGCGGCGCCTCAGGCGCGGTCGGCGCCGCCAGCCGGTAGCCGAAGATCAGCGCCGCATGCAGCACCAGCGAGACGGCGATGCCCGCGCCTATCCCCGGCCGCCGCATCGGTGCGGGTTGGAATTGGGTGAACGTCGCGCTCATGGCTTTTTAGATAATTTGTGCACACCGCCATAATCTCACATTGAAAAAAAATCGCCATGGTACATACTGATTTCATAGTGACACTTGACGGATACTGGAGCAGCTTGTATTATGTTGCTTCTTCGGAGTGTGGCGCAGTCCGGTAGCGCACCTGGTTTGGGACCAGGGGGTCCAAGGTTCGAATCCTTGTACTCCGACCAAGATTCAAGAAAAAAGACTCAAGAGCTTCGGCTCTTGGGTCTTTTTTTTATGCTCCGCGCGTTCGCGCAGCCAGCGAGCTATACGAATAGTTCATAGATCCGGTTGAATATGCGATTGGTTGGCAAACAAGCACATGCGTAATATGAAATGAGCGCGGGGAAAACGCGCATACAAAAATTACGGAGAGACCATGCAACCGACAACGCTCAACTGGCCCATCGCCTGCTAGCTCGCCGCATCCGGCGAGCGCCTGTTCCTGACTATTAAAGTTTCGCGCCGTTCCAGGCAGGCACTCGCACATTCATTCATTCCTAAAAATAAAACACTGGAGACACAATGAAATTGAATACTTCGAAAACCATCATCGCCGCCGTCGTGGCTGAAATGTTGATGATGATGGGCGCGGCCGCGCAAACGTCGAGCGAGGCCAAGCCGCTCGATACCGGCCCCGTCGTCGTCGTCAGCGGCATCCGCGCCTCGCTGTCCTCGTCGCTGACCACCAAGCGCATCCAGGACGGCGTGGTCGACGCGGTGTCGGCCGAGGACGCCGGCAAATTCCCGGACACGAATATCGCCGAGTCCCTGCAGCGCGTTACCGGCGTGCAGATCCAGCGCAACAACGGCGAAGGCCGCTACATCTCCGTGCGCGGCCTGGGACCGGAGTTCAACAACGTGCTGGTCAACGGCCGCACCATGACCAGCGACACCGGCGGCCGCGAGTTCTCCTTCGACCTGCTGTCGTCCGACCTGATCTCGAAAGCGCTGGTCTATAAAACGTCGCAAGCCTTCCTGCCGGAGGGCGGCATCGGCTCGACGGTGGATATCCAGACCGCGCGTCCGCTGTCGGGCAAGCTGGGCCACACGTCGGTGGTCAATGTGTCGGACTCCTACGATACGAACTCCAAGAAGAACACGCCCAATATCAGCGGCATGTATTCCTTCGCCAACGAGAACCGCACCCTGGGCGTGACCGGCTCGCTCTCCTACACCGACCGCGCCTCCAAGCAAAACAAGGCCGTCAACGACGGCTGGAACTACCGCGACGTCGCCATGATCAACGGCGACCTCAACTCCAAAGGCTTGACGATGGCCGACGTGACCACCAAAAAGCTCTACATGCCGCAGAGCTATGGCTTCCAGCAGGAGAACGAAAGCCGCAAGCGCCTGGTCGGCAACCTGACGGTGCAATACAACCCGTCGTCGACCTGGAAACTGACGGCCGACGCCCTGTACTCGCGCCTCGACCAGAAGAACGACGTGATCGCGTTCAGCGACTGGAACAATCCCCAGCAGCTCGGCATCAAGACCGACGCCAACAACCAGGTCACCAGCTTCCTGCGGCCAGGCTCGATCTTCTACGCGAACAACCCGGCGCTGGCCGGCAGCGGCAAGCTGCTGGGCGAGGCCAACTCGAACGACATGATCGTCAAGGGCGGCGACCGCCTGTCCACCACGCAGGCGTTCGGCCTGAACTCGAAATGGGCGCTGGCGCCGGAGCTGAAACTGGAAGGCGATATCTCCAACTCGCGCACCACCTCCAAGTCGCCGAATATGTGGATCGTGGCCGGCATGGTGCCCAAGAACGGCGACGTGCTGACCTTCGGCAGCACCCCCGGTCTGGTGTTCGGCGACGGCATCGCCGATCCGACCGCGGTGCGCGCGCACGCCGTGTCGTACGGCGACATCCGCAATCTCGACGATTTGCAGGAAGGCCGTTTCAGCCTGGCCTGGAATCACGAGATGGGCTATTTCAAGGGCATCGATACCGGCATGGCCCACTCGCAGCGCAACGTGGAGCGCACGCAGTGGAACAACGACGCCTGGAATGCCTTCAGCGGCTACCACGTTGGCTTGCCGTCGTCCCTGTTCACGGTGACGCCGATGGATAATTTCCTGGGTAATGGCGCACAGATTCCAAGCGCCTATCTCCGATTTGATCCATACGAGTACATGAACTATCTGAACCAGCCGTCGCTGCTGGCGCAATCGAACGATCCGGCGCTGTACCTGGACAAGAGCAAGTACCCGAATGGCCCGATGGCGATCGACTACACCAAGCCGGACATGTGGGGCGTGAAGGAGAAAGTATCGAGCTTCTTCCTGGACTCCAAATGGGAAGGCGCCGGCTGGTCGGCCAATGCCGGCATGCGCGTGGTGCACGTGAACTCGGCGTCGACCGGCATCAGCCGCGTGCTGCTGTCGGCAACCAAGAGCCCCAACGACACGACCTATATCCTGAACTGGGGCCCGACCGCCGTCAACACCGTCACCAACAGCTACAACAGCTTCCTGCCGTCGGCCAACCTGAAGTTCGACCTGACGGCCGACATGATGCTGCGCCTGGCCGCATCGAAGACCGAGACCCGTCCTACCCTGAACCAGATGGGCGTCAGTAATTCCTACGGCGGCCGTTATGGCGATGTGCAAACCGGTGGCGGCAATCCCTATCTGAAGCCGATGCAGTCGAAGAACTACGACCTGTCGTACGAATGGTATCTGTCGAAGACCAACTACGTCAGCCTCGCTGTCTTCCGCAAGGACGTCTCCAACTTCCTGGAGACCAAGATGGTGGACATGAAGATCCCGCAGTACACGGAAGTGGTGCATGACACCCGCGTGCGCAACGGACAGGAAGGCAAGATCAAAGGCGTGGAACTGGCCGGCCAGTACGCCTTCGATGACAACATCTCCTGGCTGAAGGGCTTCGGCGTCGCCGCCAACTACACCTATGTGGACGCCAGCGCGACCCGCGACACCGACAGCGGAGCGCCGGCCTGCGGCTATCCCGGCTTGTCGCCGCAGTCGTACAACGGCTCGGTGTTCTACGAGAACGACAAATTCCAGGCCCGTGTGAGCTACAACTGGCGTAACCACTTCTCCGTCGATTGCGGCGGCGGCAGCACCCTGCCGCGCAACCGCGCAGCCTACGGTCAGACCGACGCCAGCCTGCGCTACAATCTGACGCCGAAGATGGCGCTCTACGCCGACTTCATCAACCTGGCCAACTCGCGGATGCATGAATATGCCAACAACGAAACGCAGTTCCTCACCCTGGAAGATGTCGGCCGCCGCGCCAACGTTGGCCTGCGAGTGGCGTTCTAAATGATGCGAGCGAACCTGCCTCGCCGCCGCCTGCTGCAAGGCGCCGCTGCCGTCGCCGGCGGCGCCCTGCTGCCGATCCACGCCGGCGCGCAAGCGGCGCCGCGCTTTGCGGTCGGCGCCAGCGATTTTCTCATCGACGGCAAACCGTTCCAGATCCGCTGCGGCGAAATGCACTTCGCCCGCGTGCCGCGCGAGTACTGGGGCCATCGCCTGAAAGCCATCAAGGCGATGGGCCTGAACACGGTGTGCGCCTATCTGTTCTGGAACTACCACGAGTGGCGCGAAGGGAAGTTCGACTGGAGCGGCCAGCGCGATGCGGTGGAGTTCTGCCGGCTCGCGCAGCAGGAAGGACTGTGGGTGATCCTGCGTCCCGGTCCCTACGCCTGCGCCGAGTGGGAGATGGGCGGCCTGCCGTGGTGGCTGTTGAAGAAGAATCCGGGCGACGCCTTCCTGCGCACGCGCGATCCGGCCTTTCTCGATCCGGCGCGGCGTTACCTGAATGAAGTCGGCCGCGTGCTCGGGACGATGCAGGTGACCCAGGGCGGCCCGATCCTGATGGTCCAGGTGGAGAACGAGTACGGCTTCTTCGGCGAAGACCTGGACTACATGCGCGTGCTGCGCCAGGCGCTGCTCGACGCCAGGTTCGACGTGCCGCTGTTCCAGTGTAATCCGACCAACGCGGTCGCCAAGACGCACATTCCCGGCATGCTCTCGGTGGCCAACTTCGGCAGCGATCCGGCCAGTGGCTTCAAGGCGCTGGCGGCGGTGCAGCAGGCGCCGTTGATGTGCGGCGAATACTACTCGGGCTGGTTCGACACCTGGGGCAATCCGCACCGCCGTGGCGACAACACCAGCGCCGTCATCGACATCCAGGCCATGCTCAAGGCGAACGGCTCGTTCAGCCTTTACATGGCGCACGGCGGCACGACGTTCGGCCTGTGGGGTGGCTGCGACCGTCCCTTCCGGCCGGACACCACCAGCTACGATTACGACGCGCCGATCAGCGAAGCGGGATGGATGGGCGCCAAGTTCAATGCCTATCGCGAAGGCATGCGGCCATTCCTGGCGGCGGGCGAAGTGCTGCCCGACGCACCGGCGCGCAATCCCGTCATGCGCATCGACGCCTTTGCGTTGAGCGAGTCGGCGCCGGTGCTGGCCAATCTGCCGGCGCGCACGATCAAGGCCGTGTCGCCGGAGCCGATCGAACAGTACGACATCAGCCGTGGCCTGGTCGCTTATCGCGTGCAGCTGCCGGCCGGTCCGGCGGGCTTGCTGGCCGCTGCCAAGGTGCGTGACCTGGCCTGGGTCTACATCGATGGCAAGCAGGTGGGAACGCTCGATACGCGCCATCGCCGCTTCTCGGTTGCCGTGCCGGCGCGCAGCAAGGCCGTGACGGTGGAGATCCTGCTTTACACGATCGCGCGGGTGAACTTTGGCCTGGAAGTCCACGATCGCAAGGGCCTGCATGGCCCGGTGACCTTCACCGCCAAGGACGGCGCCGCGCAGACGCTGGAGAACTGGGAAATCCGCGCCATTGATTTCGATGCCGACGGCGTGCTGCCGCCGCTGTCGTTCAAGCGTGGACGTGCCAAGGGACCGGCCTTCTGGCGCGGCGGCTTCGAGGCCGGCCGGCAGGCCGACACCTTCCTCGACATGTCAAGCTGGGGACAGGGCATCGTGTGGATCAACGGCCGCTGCCTGGGCCGTTACTGGAGCATCGGCCCGACGCAGACCATGTACCTGCCCGGCCCGTGGATCAAGAAGGGGCGCAACGAAATCGTGGTGCTGGACCTGACCGGCCCGCGCAGCGCGCGTATCGCCGGCCTGACGGAACCGATACTCGACCAGCTCAATCCAGAGCTGGATCTGGCGCGGCCAGCCAGCACGGTCAAGCCGGCGCTGGAAGGCGTCGCGCCAGCGCAGGCGGGCGAGTTTGCCGTCGGCGGCGCGACTCAGGATGTGCTGTTTGCGGCGCCGGTCAAGGGCCGCCAGTTCTGTCTTGAATCGCTGAGCGCCTTCGACGGCAAGCAGTACGCGGCGGTCGCCGAGATTTCTCTGCTGGGCAAGGACGGCAAGACCATCAACCAGCAATCGTGGACGATCGCCTACGCCAGCAGCGAGGAGTTGAAGAAGGAGGATGGTTCGGCGCTTAACGCGATCAACGGGCAGGCGTCGGATCATTGGCACACCGCGTTCTCCGGCGGGACCGGCCACCCGCACCAGCTGATCATCGATCTCGGTCAGCAGGTGGAGGTGGCGGGTGTGCGCTACATGCCGCGCCAGGGGCCTGACACCGTCACCGGGCGTATCAGGCAGTACCGCATGTACGTCGCGGACAAACTGGTCCGCGAGTGATGCTGGCGTAGCTTAGGCGGCGCGCTTGGCAGCGATGGCGTTGCCGGCGCGGCTGGCGCCTTTACGTCCCAGGAACTGCGAAATGAACTGGCCGGCGTCGACCACGATATCGAGGTCGATGCCGGTTTCAATTCCCAGTCCCTGCATCATGTACAGCACGTCCTCGGTGGCCACGTTGCCGGTGGCGCCCTTGGCGTATGGGCAGCCGCCCAGGCCCGACACCGACGAGTGATAAATCGTGATGCCCAGCTCCAGGCTGGCGTAGATGTTGGCCAGCGCCTGTCCATACGTGTCGTGGAAGTGGCCGGACAAGCCGTCCAGACGGAAGGCGCGGATCGCCGTCTCCATCACCGCCTGCGTCTTGCGCGGCGTGGCGACACCGATGGTGTCGGCGATGTCGATCTCGTCGCAACCCAGGTCGCGCATGCGGCCCACTACGTCGGCCACCGCATCCAGCGGTACTTCGCCCTGATACGGGCAGCCGAACGAGCAGCTGATGCTGCCGCGCAGGCGCAGGCCGTTGTCCTTGGCCGCTTTCGCCACGTCTTCAAAGCGCGCGATCGATTCGGCGATCGAGCAGTTGATGTTCTTTTGCGAGAACGCTTCCGAAGCCGAACCGAAGATCACCACCTCGTCCGCCTTGGCCGCCAGCGCCGCTTCAAAGCCCTGCATGTTCGGCGTCAGCGCCGAGTAGATCACGCCCGGCTTGCGTGTGATCGCGGTCATCACCTCTTTGCTGGTGGCCATCTGCGGCACCCACTTCGGAGAGACGAACGATGCCGCTTCGATGTTCTGGAAACCAGCGCTGGTCAGGCGGTTCACCAGTTCGATTTTTACCTCGGCGGGTACGCTCTCTTTTTCATTTTGCAGGCCGTCACGCGGGCCGACTTCGACGATCTTTACCTGTTTCGGCAAACTGTTCATGTCAATATCCTCTATTGCGGTCGACCACGCCGGCGACTGTTTCGCCTTTCGCGGTCTTGCGGATTTTTTCGGCGATCTGCTGCACGCTCTCGCGACGCAAGGTCAGCGCCGAGATGTGCGGCGTGATCGTGATGCGCGGCTCCTGCCAGAACGGATGCTGCGCCGGCAGCGGCTCGTTGCGGAACACGTCCAGCGTGGCGGCGGCGATGTGGTTGGACTTGATCAGCGCGAGCAGGTCCGGCTCGGCCACATGCGCGCCGCGCGCGACGTTGATCAGGTACGAACCTTGCGGCAGCTTGCCCATGTTGGTGCGGTTGAGCAGGTTGTTGGTGTCCGGCGTCAGCGGCAGCATGCAGACCAGCACGCGGCTGCCGCGCAGAAAGGTGTCCAGGCCATCGGCGCCGTGGAAGCACTGCACGCCCTGCATGTTCTTCTCGGTGCGGCTCCAGCCGCGCAGCGGGAAGCCGAACGGCGCCAGCGCCTCCAGCACGCGCGTGCCCAACACGCCCATGCCCAATACGCCGACCGAGAAATCTTCTTTCGGATGCTGCGGCAGCGGCAGCCACTGGCCGGCGCGCGCCTGGGTTTCATACTCGTCGAAGCGGCGGAAGTAGCGCAGCACCGAATAGGTCACATACTCCGCCATTTGCAGCGCCATGCCGGCGTCTTCCAGGCGGATGATGGGAATGTGCGGCGGCAGCGCGTCGCTGAATTTGAGCAGCGCGTCGACGCCGGCTCCGGTGACGAAGATCGCTTTCACCTGCGCCAGGTCCGCCAGCATCGCTTCCGGCGGCGACCACACTACCGCGTAGTCGCAGGCCGGGCTCTTTTCACCGACATGCCAGATTTCGACTTCGGCTTCCGGCAGATATTTGGCAAAGTCCTTGAGCCAAGGCTCGGTCTTGCCGTCCGCCCGATGTAAAAGAATACGCATGATGTCCCCCTTTACGCCGTCTTGAATGCCAGCAGCGGCGCACCGTCGGCCACCTGGTCGCCCACGCTGTACAGGATTTCGTCGACCACGCCATCGTGCGGCGCGGCGATGGTGTGTTCCATTTTCATGGCTTCCATGATGACCAGGGCGTCGCCCTTCTTCACTTCCTGCCCTTTGGTGGCCAACACCGCGACCACCTTGCCCGGCATCGGCGCGGTCAGGCGGCCGCCTTCGGCCTCGGTCTCGCCGGCATGCGCCATCGGATCGTTGTAGGCCAGCGGATAGTGCGCACCGTTGGTGAACACATGCAGCATGTCGCCGTCGCGGCGCACGGTGCCGTGCACGGCGCGCTCGCCCAGCTTGATGCTGAAATCGTTGCCGTCTTGCGACATCAGGCTCAGTACCTGCGGCTGCGCCGTGCCGACGCTGAACAGCCAGTCGGTGGCGCGGTAGCTGACGTTGACGCCGTACGGCTTGGCCGCCGCGAACTCGTCGCCGAACGACAGCGCGCGCACGTAGGGATGGTTCATGCGCCAGCCCAGCGCCTGGCCCCAAGGGTCGGCGGCGTTGGCGCCGGATTGCGCGGCGGAGCGGTCTTTCTCGGACTCGATCAGCGACACGGCGGCCAACGCCAACGCTGCATCCGGCGCGGCTTGCGCTGCCGGGAACAGCGCGTCGTGATTGCGTTCGATCAGGCCCGTATCCAGGTCGGCCGTCGAGAAGGCCTGGCCTTCGACCAGGCGTTTCAGGAAGGCGATGTTGGTGGCCAGGCCGACGATCTGGTACTGCGACAGCGCCTGCGCCATGCGGGCCAGCGCCTGCTTGCGGTCCGCGCCCCAGACGATCAGTTTGGCGATCATCGGATCGTAGAACGGCGAGATCGCATCGCCGGCGCGTACGCCGGAATCGATACGCACGCCGGCCGGCAGGTTGACGGCGCCGCCCAGTTCAAAGGCGACCGCGCCCGGCGTCTCCATGTGGCGCAGCGTGCCGATCGACGGCAGGAAGCCCTTCTCCGGATTCTCCGCGTAGATACGCGCTTCGATCGAGTGGCCGTTGATGGCCAGTTCGTGCTGCTGCTTGGGCAGCGGCTCGCCGGCGGCGACGCGCAGCTGCCATTCCACCAGGTCGGTCCCGGTGATCATTTCGGTGACTGGGTGCTCGACCTGCAGGCGGGTGTTCATCTCCATGAAGTAGAACGAACCGTCCTGGTTGGCGATGAATTCCACCGTGCCGGCGCCGACGTAGCCGACGGCCTTGGCGGCGGCGACCGCCGCTTCGCCCATCGCCGCGCGGCGTTCGGCCGGCATGTTCGGCGCAGGTGCTTCTTCCAGCACTTTCTGGTGGCGGCGCTGCACCGAGCAATCGCGCTCGAACAGGTAGATGCAGTTGCCGAGGGTATCGGCAAACACCTGGATTTCAATGTGGCGCGGACGCTGGAGGTATTTCTCCGCCAGCACCTTGTCGTCGCCGAAGGAACTGATCGCCTCGCGCTTGCACGATGCCAGCGCGTCCTTGAACTGCGCCGAGTTTTCGATCACGCGCATGCCCTTGCCGCCGCCGCCGGCCGAAGCCTTCAGCAGCACCGGGTAGCCGATCTTGTCGGCCTGCGCGTGCAGGAAGTCGGCGTCCTGCTGTTCGCCGTGATAGCCCGGCACCAGCGGCACGTTGGCCTTCTCCATCAGCTGCTTGGCGGCGGACTTTGAGCCCATCGCGCGCATCGCTGATGCAGGCGGGCCAATGAACACCAGTCCCGCTTCGGCGCAGGCGTCGGCGAATTCGGCGTTCTCGGACAGGAAGCCATAGCCGGGATGGATCGCTTGCGCGCCGGTGGCCTTGGCGACGGCGATGATTTTCTCGCCGCGCAGATAGCTTTCCTTGGCGGCTGCGGGGCCGATCAGCACCGCTTCATCGCATACTGCGACGTGCTTGGCGTTGGCGTCCGCTTCCGAGTACACGGCGACGGTCTTGATGCCCATGCGGCGCGCGGTAGCGGCCACACGGCAGGCGATTTCACCACGGTTGGCGATCAGTATTTTTGTAAACATGGTCTCTCTCTTTGCAGCTTGTGGCTGGAAGTTTTTTTATCGTGTGGTGGTACCGCAGGCTGGATCAGCAGCCGCACTTCTCCTTCGGTGCCGAGTCCAGCACGGCGCCGCGGGTTTTCAGGCCAAGTTTGTTCAACAGCGCGCGGTCGTCTTCCGCTTCCGGGTTGTCGGTGGTCAGCAGCTTGTCGCCGTAGAAGATCGAATTGGCGCCGGCCAGGAAGCACATGGCTTGCACCGCTTCGCCCATCTGGCGGCGGCCTGCCGACAGGCGCACGCGCGCCTTCGGCATCGTGATGCGGGCGACGGCGATGGTGCGCACGAATTCGAACGGGTCCAGCGGGTCCATGCCGTACAGCGGCGTGCCTTCCACCTGCACCAGGTGGTTGACCGGCACCGACTCCGGATACGGATTTAGGTTGGCCAGCTGCGCGATCAAACCGGCGCGCTGCAGGCGCGACTCGCCCATGCCGACGATGCCGCCGCAGCAGACCTTCAGGCCCGCTTCACGGATGCGGCCCAGCGTGTCCAGGCGGTCCTGGTATTCGCGGGTCGAGATCACGTTGTCGTAGAACTCGGGCGCGGTGTCGAGGTTGTGGTTGTAGTAATCGAGGCCGGCGGCCTTCAGGCGCTCGGCCTGTTTTTCTTCCAGCATGCCCAGCGTGGCGCAGGTCTCCAGGCCCAGCGCCTTCACCTCGCGCACCATCTCTTCGACCTTGTCCATGTCGCGGTCCTTAGGGCTGCGCCATGCGGCGCCCATGCAGAAGCGGGTGGCGCCGTTGTCCTTGGCCTGGCGGGCCGCATCGAGCACGGTGTCGATGTCGAGGATCTTCTTGGCTTCGACGCCGGTGTCGTAGCGCGCCGCCTGCGGGCAGTAGCCGCAGTCTTCCTCGCAGCCGCCGGTCTTGATCGACAGCAGCGTGGCCAGTTCGACGTCGCCCTCAGGGAAGTTGGTGCGGTGGGTTTGCTGTGCGCGGAACATCAGATCATTGAACGGCAGGTCGAACAATGCCATCACGTCTTCCAGCGGCCACGTCGCGGCGGGCGGCAAGGTGATGGCGGCCGTCGGACGGTGCAGCGAAACGGTTTTCGGTTCTTGGAGGGTGTTCTGGGACATCGTGTTTCCTTCTTCGTTCAAAGTTTGTTCTGAGCTGGCCAATTCGGCAGCTGCGTAAAATCGATATGGGCGGCGGCGGCTTGCGCGCCGGGTTCGGCCAGGCGCGGCACGCGGCCCAGCAGCGGTGCGCTGATGCGTTGCTCCAGCGCGGCGACGTTTTCGTCGGCGAAGGCCATGTCGTCCTGCGTTTCGTTGGCGACCCAGCCGGCCAGGCGCAGGCCGCGCGCTTCGATCGCTTCCACCGTCAGCAGCGCATGGCTGATGCAGCCCAGCCGCAGGCCGACCACCAGCACCACCGGCAGGTCGAGCTGCTCGGCCAGGTCGGCGGTGTCGAAATCGTCGTTCAGCGGTACGCGGAAGCCACCCACGCCTTCGACCACCGTGGCGTCGGAGGCGGCGTTGATCTCGACGTAGGCCGCCAGGATGGGCACCGGTGAAATCGTCACCCCTTCCAGCGTGGCGGCGATGTGCGGCGCGGCCGGCTCCTTCAGCAGGAACGGCGTGGTGATCGATTGCGGCAGGTGGACATTGCCGGCGGCGGCCAGCTGGTCGCAGTCGTCGTTGTGCCAGGCGCCGTCGCGCAGTTCGGCGCCGGCGGCCACCGGCTTCATGCCGCAGGCGCGCACGCCGGCCTGCACCAGCGCGTACAACATCGCCGATGAGATCAGCGTCTTGCCGATTTCGGTGTCGGTGCCGGTGACAAAACAGCTGAAACGCGGCGGCATGCCGGTGGCGGCGGGCGCAGGTTGCACCTGGGTGCGCGGCGCCTCCACGGCTATGACGGGATCGTCGAGACTCATATCAAGTCCTTTCCAATGCATTGATCGCGGCTATCAGTTTCGCGACTTCCATGCTGCTATGCCCTGCGGACAGCGTCACGCGCAGGCGCGAGGTGCCCGGGGCCACGGTCGGCGGACGGATGGTGCCGACCCACAGACCCTGTTCGTACAGGGCCGCGCCGGCGCGCATGGTCTCGGCATTATCGCCGATCAGGATGGGCTGGATCGCAGTCATCGAGGGCAGGCGCTGCCAGCGCTTCAGGCGCAGGCCATCGTCCAATTGTGCCACCAAAGCTTGCAGCTGTGCGCGGCGGTTGCGGCCTTCGTCGCCTTCCAGCAGCTCAAGGCTGGTCAGCAGCGCGTGCGCCAGCGCCGGCGGCGTGGCGGTGGTGAAGATGTAGGGGCGGGCCTTCTGGATCAGCGTTTCGATCACCGTCTCGTGCGCGGCGACGAAAGCGCCGCTGACGCCGGCCGCCTTGCCCAGCGTGCCCATATAGACCAGGTTGGGCGAGCGCAGATTGAAGTGTTCCAGCGCGCCGTGGCCGTTGTCGCCCAAGGTGCCGAAGCCGTGGGCGTCGTCCACCACCAGCCAGGCGCCGTATTGTTCGCACAAAGCCAGCAGCTGCGGCAGCGGCGCCAGGTCGCCATCCATGCTGAAGACGCTGTCCGTCACTACCAGCTTGGTAGCGGCCTTGGACGCGGCCAGCAGCTGGGCCAGCGCTTTTAGGTCGGCATGCGGGTAGACCTTGACGTTGGCGCGCGACAGGCGGGCGCCGTCGATCAGCGAGGCGTGGTTCAGCGATTCGGAGAAAATGTCGGCATCGCGGTCGGCGGCGGTCAGGCCGGTGACGATGGCCAGGTTGGCCATGTAGCCGGTGCAGAAGGTGAGCGCGCGCGGCGACACCAGATGGGCGCCGACGAATTCCACCAGCCGCTCTTCCAGCATGGCGTGGGCGCGACCGTGGCCGCTG
Source organism: Duganella sp. GW821-FHT07G03 (assembly GCF_059418605.1). Taxonomy (NCBI): domain Bacteria; kingdom Pseudomonadati; phylum Pseudomonadota; class Betaproteobacteria; order Burkholderiales; family Oxalobacteraceae; genus Duganella; species Duganella sp. GW821-FHT07G03. The sequence continues at coordinate 29,482 of NZ_JBWKQE010000008.1, read as the reverse complement.
ATCAGGTGCGAGGCGCCGCTGCCGACGCCGTACATCGCCGCGCCTTCCTGCAGCGCGAGTTTGATGCTGCGGTGATTGGCCAGGCCGAGGTAGTCGTTGGTGCAGAAGGCCAGCAGTTCGCGGCCGTCCACCGATACGCGCGGACCGCAGGGCGTGTCGACCGTGCGGCGCGTGCGGATCAGGTCCTGTTCTGCCAGCGCCTGCAGCTGCTGCTTGAGTTGATTCAGCATTTCCATGGTCAGCCCGCCATCACTTTGTCGAACACGGCCAGCGTGTTGGCGGCCAGGCCGTCGATTTCCTCGTCGTTGAGGATATACGGCGGCATCATGTAGACGGTGGAACCGATGGGGCGCATTAGCAGCTCGTGCTCCACCGCAGTGGCGAAGAAGCGGCGCGAGAAGTCCGGCGTGGCGTCGATGGCGTCGAAGGCCCAGATCATGCCGCGCTGGCGGAAGTTGCGCACCTGCTGGTGCTGGGCCAGCGGTTGCAGCGCTGCGGTCAGGCGCGCGGCCTTCACGCGGTTGGCGGCCAGCACATCGTCTTCCTCGAAGATCTGCAGCGTCGCCAACGCGGCGCGGCAGGCCAGCGGGTTGCCGGTGTACGAGTGCGAGTGCAGGAAGCCGCGCGTGACGTCGTTGCTGTAGAAGGACTGGTAGATCTCGTCGCGCGTCATCACCAGCGACAGCGGCAGGTAGCCGCCGCTGATGCCCTTGGACAGGCACAGGAAGTCCGGCCACACGTCGGCCTGTTCGCAGGCGAAGAAGGTGCCGGTGCGGCCGCAGCCGACGGCGATTTCGTCGAGGATCAGGTGAACGGAATGGCGGTCGCACAGTTTGCGCACCAACTTCAGATACAGCGGGTCGTGCATCGCCATGCCGGTGGCACATTGCACCAGCGGTTCGATGATGATGGCGGCTATCTTGTCGGCGCGTTCGATGAATAGGCGCTCAACGTCGGCGGCGGCTTTGCGGGCCATGTCTTCGGCGGTTTCGCCATCCCCGGCGTTGCGGGCATCCGGCGACATCACCGTCTGCGAGGCGCGCAGCAGCGGGCCGTAAGCGTCCTTGAACAGGGCGACGTCGGTCACGGCCAGCGCGCCGATGGTCTCGCCGTGGTAGCTGCCCTTGAGGCAGACGAATTCCTGCTTGCCGCTCTTGCCGTTGTTGCGCCAGGAGTGGAAGCTCATCTTCAGCGCGATTTCCACCGCCGATGCGCCGTCGCTGGCGTAGAAGCTGTGGCCGAGCACATGGCCGGTCAGCGCCGACAGTTTTTCCGACAGTTCGATCACCGGTTCGTGCGTGAAGCCGGCCAGCATGGCGTGTTCCAGCGTGTCCAGCTGGTCCTTCAGCGCGGCGTTGATGCGCGGGTTGGCATGGCCAAACAGGTTCACCCACCAGGAGCTGATCGCATCGAGGTAGCGGCGGCCTTCATGGTCGTACAGCCACGCGCCCTTGCCGCTCTTGACCGGGATCAGGGGCACAGGGTTATCCAACTGCGCATGGTGCTGCATCTGGGTGCACGGATGCCATACGCTGCGCAGGCTGCGCGCGACCCAGTCGCTTTGTTTATTCAATTCCAAAACTGCTCCAAACTCAATTCAACCATGACGGTTTGCGCTTCTCCAGGAACGAGGCCACGCCTTCGCGGCCCTGTTCCGAGGCGCGGATATGGGCGATGCGCTCGGCGGTATCGGCCAGCAGCGCATCGTTGACGGTTTGCCCAACCACGTCGCGCACCAGCACCTTGGCTTGCTGCACGGCGTTCGGGCTGTTGTTGACCAGCGCCTTGACGATCTCCGCCACCTTGGCGTCGAGCGCGTCGGCGGCCACCACTTCGTGCGCGAAGCCGATGCGCAGCGCTTCCTGCGCGCTGAATCGCTCGGCGGTCAGGAAGTAGCGGCGCGACGCGTTCTCGCCCATGGCTTTGATCACATACGGCGAAATGGTGGCGGGGATCAGTCCCAGTTTCACTTCGCTCAGGCAGAAATTGGCCTGGTCGACCGCGACGATGATGTCGCACGCGGAGACCAGCCCCATGCCGCCGGCATAGCAATCGCCCTGCACCTTGGCCACCACGGGCTTGGGACACAGGTAGATCGTGCGCAGCATCTCCGCCAGTTGCAGAGCGTCGGCATGGTTTTCGGCGTGCGTGTAGCCCGCCATTTTTTTCATCCAGTTCAAGTCGGCGCCGGCGCAGAAGGCCGGGCCGTTCGCCGCCAGCACAATCGCGCGCAGGTCTTCTTCCGCACCGAGCTCGCCGAAGGCTTGCGTGATCTCGGCGATGGTGGTTTCGTTGAAGGCGTTGCGCACGTCCGGGCGGTTCAGCGTGACGGTGGCGACCTTGCCTTCGCGGCTGATGGTCAGCGTGGTAAAGCTCATCTCTAGTCCTTGATCGTGTATTTGATTTCGGTCGGCATGCCGACGCTTTGCAGGAAGCGCGTGGTCTCCGGCAGCCAGATGGCGACGCCGTCCGGGCTGGAGCTCATGCCGTGCGCGTCGCGCTTGAACGGTCCGTAGGCCACCAGCTGCACCTTGCCGCCGCCTGCGGTGTAGGCCGCGTACATATCGGCCGCCAGCGCGGGGCCGAAGTGCTGGTCGTTGGCGCCGTAGAACCAGATGCTCGGCGTGGTGCTGACCGCTCCGTAGGCCTTGAAGGCGTCGACCAGCGCGGCCTTCCAGTCGCAGTGCGAGCGGCTGTTGACGCCACCGGCGAAGTTGATAATGCCCTGCACGCCGCTGATGTTATGGCTGCCGGCGGCGATCGCCGTCAGGCCGCCGTGCGACTGGCCGGCCAGGATCACATGCTGCTGGTCCGCCCATGGCTGCTTCATCACGTAGGCCATCGCCGCGTACAGCGACGAGGCCTGGTCCTCGCCATTCTCCTTGGCGCGGCAGTGCGAGTTGACGTAGGTGCCGCCCGAGCCGGAAAAACCGAGCCGCATCGGGATTACCACCGCGTAGCCGCGCTTGACGAACTCGCGGCTGATGACCGGGTAGCGCGCCCGTTGCTGCTGGTGCGCGTCGCCGGCGGCTTTGCCGTGGTTCATGAACAGCACCGGAAACGGGCCGTCGCCCGGCGGTTTGTAGATGGTGGTTTGCAGGCCGATATCGGCGCCGGCTATCTTGGCGGGGATGGCGATGACCTGCTCGCCCATGCTCGCATCGACCACCGGCAACGGGCCGGCCTGCGCCGAGGCGCAAGCCGCCGCCAGCAGCAGCGCTGCCAGTCCGTGTCGGTATCGGGTCTGCATGGTCATCGTCTGCTTACATCCTGAAGACGCCGAACTTGGTGTCCGGGATTTCGGCATTGAGCGCGGCGGACAGGCCCAGGCCCAGCACCATGCGGGTGTCGGCCGGGTCGATCACGCCGTCGTCCCACAGGCGCGCGGTGGCGTAGTACGGGTGGCCCTGGTGCTCGTACTGGTCCTTGATCGGCTGCTTGAACGCGGCTTCTTCTTCTGCCGTCCACGAGCCGCCCTTGCCTTCGATGCCGTCGCGCTTGACCGTGGCCAGCACCGATGCGGCCTGGTCGCCGCCCATGACGGAGATGCGGGCGTTGGGCCACATCCACATGAAGCGCGGCGAGAACGCGCGGCCGCACATGCCGTAGTTGCCGGCGCCGAAGCTGCCGCCGATGATGACGGTGAACTTCGGCACGGCGGCGGTGGCGACAGCGGTCACCATCTTGGCGCCGTTGCGGGCGATGCCTTCGTTTTCGTATTTGCGGCCGACCATGAAGCCGGTGATATTTTGCAGGAACACCAGCGGGATCTTGCGCTGCGCGCACAGCTCGATGAAGTGCGCTCCCTTCAGCGCGGACTCGGAGAACAGGATGCCGTTGTTGGCGATGATGCCGACCTTCATGCCGAAGATGTGGGCGAAGCCGCAGATCAGGGTGGTGCCATAGCGCGCCTTGAATTCATCGAACTCGCTGCCGTCGACGATGCGGGCGATCACTTCGCGCACATCGAAGGGCTTGCGGGTGTCGACCGGGATCACGCCGTACAGTTCCTCGGTGGCGTACTTCGGTTCCGCCGCCTCGCGCAACGCGCCCTGCTGCGGCTTGGTGCGGTTCAGATTCGAGACGATGGTGCGCGCCAGCGACAGCGCGTGCAGATCGTTCTGCGCCAGGTGGTCGGCCACGCCGGACAAACGGGTGTGGACATCGCCGCCGCCCAGGTCTTCAGCGGTGACGACTTCGCCGGTGGCGGCCTTCACCAGCGGCGGGCCGCCGAGGAAGATGGTGCCCTGTTCCTTGACGATGATCGATTCGTCGCTCATCGCCGGCACGTAGGCGCCGCCGGCGGTGCAGGAACCCATCACCACGGCGATCTGCGGGATGCCCTTGGCCGACAGGTTGGCCTGGTTGTAGAAGATGCGGCCGAAGTGGTCGCGGTCCGGGAAGACGTCGTCCTGGTTGGGCAGGTTGGCGCCGCCCGAATCGACCAGATAGATGCACGGCAGGTTGTTCTGGTCGGCGATTTCCTGCGCGCGCAGGTGTTTCTTGACCGTGATCGGGTAGTAGGTGCCGCCCTTGACGGTGGCGTCGTTACAGACGATCACGCACTCCTGGCCGGCCACGCGGCCGATGCCGGTGATGATGCCGGCCGCCGGTGCGGCGTCGGCGCCGTTGGCGTCCTGGTACATGCCGTAGGCCGCCATCTGCGACAGTTCGAGGAAGGGCGTGCCGGGATCGAGCAGCATCTGCACGCGGTCGCGCGGCAGCAGTTTGCCGCGGGCGACATGCTTGGCCGATGCCGCCTCGCCGCCACCGAGGGCGATCTTGGCGACCTTGTCGCGCAGGTCATCGACGACGGCCTGCATGGCGGCCACGTTGGCTTTGAAATCCTCGCTGCGGGGATTGAGTTTGCTTTCGATCTGCGGCATTGCTTTTCCTTTTTCTGCGCGGTGTCTCCGCCGCGTCCTGATGATTTATTCTGGAAAACTACCGTCAACGTAAAACCAGCGCAGCCCGCCTTCGGCCGGCTCGCGGACAAAATGACTGATCTCGTGCAGGCGCTGCGCCCGGCCATTGGTCTTGAACCGGGCGACAAACTCCACCGTATCCCTGGTCGGGTCGGTGTCTCCTGCTTTACGTTGACGTAAACGTAAAGCAGATTTTACCTCAAGTCCCAGCCACTGCAATTTTTCTTCTTGGCTCATAATCGGCTCGGCCGGACGGGTGCTGGCGTGCCAGGTTGCCATCAGGTAGGGCTCGTTGCGCTGCACATAGGCGGTATAGCGCGAGCGCATCAGCGTTTCGGCGGTCGGCGGGATGGCCGCGCCGTCGATATACGGGCCGCAGCAGCTTGCCAGGGAGGGGCCGCCGCAGGGGCAGGCCGCGGGTGCGGTGGACTTCTTGGACATGAATTCAGGTGGTCGGGCTGGTGTGGCGATCCAGCATTATCCGCCAAATAGCCGCATTCCGCCGGGCTTGCCGTTATGCTATGTGTACAAATATTGTTATTTTCAACGTCCTGATGCGTACATGTTTTCTGTAACGCTATTACACTAGAGGCGTGAGGAGATTTGAATGAGCCAGACCAGTTTTGAATTCAAGGCGGATGCCAATGACAGTACGCCGCTGTACATGCAAATTGCCCGCAAATTAAGCGATGATGTGCATAACGGCCGCTACCAGGTGGACCAGGCGCTGCCGTCCGAACGGACCTTGTCGGAGTTGCTGAACGTGTCGCGGGTGACCGCGCGCAAGGCCATCGACCAGCTGGTGGACCAGGGATTGGTGGTGCGCCGTCGCGGATCGGGCAATTATATTGCGCCGCGCATCGAGCAGCCGCTGTCCAACCTGACCAGTTTTTCCGAACAATTGCAGCAGCGCGGCCACATCCCCGGTTCGCGCTGGCTCAAGCGCGCGGTGGTGACGCCGACGCCGGAAGAGCAGCTGAGCCTGGGCCTGTCGCCGTATTCCAAGGTGGCGCGGCTGGAGCGCCTGCGCCTGGCCGACGACGTGGTGATGGCGTATGAGGTGTCGGTGCTGCCGCAGACCGTGCTCAACGACCCGAACGCGGTCGGCGCCTCGCTGTACCAGTACCTGGAAAGCATAGGCCAGGCGCCGGCGCGCGCCTTGCAGCACATCCGCGCGATGAACGCCTCGGCCGAGCTGGCCAAGCAACTGGGTGTTCCCGAGGGGCAGGCGGTGCTGTACATTACCCGTATCGCCTATCTGGAATCGGGCGAGGCGATGGAGCTGACGCATTCGTATTGCCACAGCGATCACTATGACTTCGTCGCGGAGATGCGTCGCGCAACGTAACGCACAACCTATGCTAAAAACCGAAACGCCGAGTACGCAGCACGCGCAGCTGGATCAATATTCGGTTGAGGCATTGGTGGCGGCGTTGGTCGAGGACCAGACGCGCGCGCTGCGGGCGGTGCAAGCCGCCGAGCCCAGCATCACCGCCGCCGTGCAGTCGATGACGCCGCGCATCGCCGCCGGCGGACGGTTGATCTATGTCGGCGCCGGCACGTCGGGGCGGCTGGGCATACTTGACAGCGTGGAGCTGTTCCCTACTTTCTCCTGGCCGCACGAGCGCGCCATTGCCCTGCTGGCCGGCGGCCTCGGCGCCATGTTCGAGGCGGTGGAGGGGGCGGAGGATGATCGCGCCAAGGGCGCTTCCGATCTGCGGCTGCTCTATCCGGTCTACAACGACGTGGTGTTGCTGGTGGCCGCGTCGGGCACCACGCCATATGTGCTGGGCGCCTTGCAGGCGGCGCGCACGGTGGGCGCTTTGACGGTCGGCATCGCCAACAACGTCGGCACGCCGCTGACGGCGGGCGCCGATATCGGCATCACCATCGACACAGGCTCGGAAGTGATCTCCGGCAGCACGCGGCTGAAGGCGGGCACGGCGCAGAAGATCGTGTTGAACACCTTGTCGAGCGCCTTGATGGTGAGGCTGAACAAGGTCTACGGCAACCTGATGGTGGACATGCACGCCACCAATGCCAAGCTGGTCGAGCGCGCGGTGCGGCTGACCATGCACGCCACCGGCGTCGAAGCCGACGTCGCGCGCGGCGTGCTGGAGCGCTGCCAGTTCCAGGTCAAAGTCGCCATCGTCGCGCTGCTGAAAAACACCTCCATCGAAGAAGCACAAAACCTGCTCGACGCAACGGACGGCAATGTCCGCCGCGCCTTGAAGCCGTGATTATGTTTAGCTGCGGGGCGCCGTCATCGCTGCGGCTAAATCCGATAGCGTGATCATCAGCGTCAAAGTGTCCAGCGGCGAAACAGCGAAGCCGACCCGCTCGTAAAACGATTTGGCCGCAGGTGTCAGCGCGTGGGTAATGACGCCGCGGATGCCGATTGCTTCGGCGGCTTGCAGAATGCGATGGCTGGCATCGCGAACCAATGCGCGCCCAAGCATTTTTCCTTGCAGGCGTCGGTCGATGGCGAGGCGTCCGAGCAGCACGACTGGAATGGGATCAGGCATGTTGCGACGAAAAGATCCTGCGGCCGCGCTGGCGCTGATGGCGCTTGCCGCTAGCGCGTAATATGCGACAACGCTTTTCCCCTGGCAGATGACAAAGGTACGCGATGCGCCGCTCGCCTGATTTGGCATGGCGCGACGGTTAAGCCAAACATCCAGGCTATCGACTCCGCACGAAAAGCGATTGGTCGCATGTAGGCTGGTTATCGGCTCCGGTGACCGTATGATCATTTTTTGTCCCAAGGCGCCTTGGTTTGCATGGTTTTAAGCAAGTGTGCGTTGGGCGCAGGGGGCATGTCCAGCCTTGCCAGGAACTCCGCGTAGGCTTCTGGCGTTGCGATAATGTTGACTTGGTCCAGCAGTGCGTCGTCTGCTGCGCGCCGCAAGGCATCGAGGATGAAATCGTTGCGATTTTTGCCAGAGGCTTTGGCGGCGCGCTCGATGAGGTTGCGTTCTTCTGAACCCATGCGTATGGTGAGCGTTTCTGGCTTGCTTTGGGTATCGGCTGGCGTGGACATGTCTCGATCTCCGATGGCTGTCTGTATTGTAGTCCGAATTTTGCCGAACAAAATCGAAGGATGTATGGATCGAGCGCAACAACGCAGTGCCTGGGCTTGGGTGCCTAGTATTTCATTTAGCCAGGCTGTGCCCTACGTCGCGGTGATGATGTTGTCGACGGTGATGTACAAGAATCTCGGTGTGTCCAATACCGATCTGGCGTTTTATACCGCTTGGCTGTACCTGCCGTGGGTGATCAAGCCGTTGTGGTCGCCCATCGTGGAGCTGTTCGGCACCAAGCGGCGCTGGATCGTCCTGCTGCAGTTGCTGACCGGCGCGGCGCTGGCCTCCGTGGCGCTGACCTTGCACCTGCCCGAGTTCTTCCGCATGAGTCTGGCCTTGCTGTGGCTGATGGCGTTCAGCTCGGCCACCCACGATATCGCCTCCGACGGCTACTACATGCTCGGCCTGCCGACCCAGCACCAGCAGGCCGCGTTCGTCGGCGTGCGCAGCGCGTTCTACAAGCTGGCGATGATCTCCGGACAAGGCGGCCTGGTCTACCTGGCCGGCAAGCTGGCCACGTCCAGCGGCGATCCGGCATGGGCCTGGTCGGTGGTGTTCTGCTTGATGGCGGCCTTGATGCTGGCCTTGAGCGCCTATCACCAGTTGATCCTGCCCCGTCCCGATTCCGACCGCAGCCATGCCGGCGGCGGCGCGCTGTGGCAGGATTTCCTGCGCACCTTCCACAGTTTCTTCCAGAAGCCGGGCATCAAGGCCACGCTGGGCTTCCTGCTGCTGTACCGTCTCGGCGAGGCGCAACTGCTGAAGATGGCGGCGCCCTTCCTGCTCGATCCGCGCGCACAGGGTGGACTCGGCCTGAGCACCGAGACCTTCGGCGTGGTCTACGGCACCGTCGGCGTGTGCGCGCTGGTGCTGGGCGGCTTGAGCGGCGGCGTGGTGATTTCCCGCTTCGGCCTCAAGCGCAGCCTGCTGCCGATGGTGTTCATCATGCACGTGCCGGACCTGGTGTTCGTCTACCTGGCCATCGCGCTGCCGACCAACACCGTGCTGATCTCCGCCTGCCTGGCGGTGGAGCAGTTCGGCTACGGCTTCGGCTTCTCGGCTTTCATGCTGTACATGGTGCTGGTGGCGGACGGCGAGCACAAGACCGCGCACTACGCCATCTGCACCGGCTTCATGGCCCTCGGCATGATGTTGCCGGGCATGGTCAGCGGCTGGATACAGCAGCACCTGGGTTATCAACATTTCTTCATCTGGGCCTGCATTTCGACGCTGCCCGCGTTCGCCATGACGGCGCTGGTACGGATCGATGCAGAGTTCGGCAAGAAATAATCGCGCAGCGCATTACAATACGGTGCTCAACAGACTCGGGGAATGGTTTTGGTTTTTAATGCAAAGAAGCGGCTGACGCTGACCGCCGGCATGGCCGGCGCCCTGGCCGCGCTGCTGGACGGTTGTTCCAGCACACCGATCACGCCTGTCCCGCCCACCGGCGCCACGCCCCGCCCACCGGCGGCTGGCGTCCCTGCGCCGGCGGCGCCTTTCGATATGAACATGCCGCCGCCGGCGCCGCGCGAGTTCCGCGCAGCGTGGGTGTCGACCGTGGCCAACATCGATTGGCCCAGCCGCAGCAACCTGACCATGGCCAAGCAGCAGGCCGAAGCGCTCGCCATCCTCGACCGCGCGCAGGCGCTGAACCTGAACGCCATCGTGTTGCAAGTGCGGCCGAGCGCGGATGCGATCTACCCGTCCGAACTGGAGCCGTGGTCCGAGTTCCTGACCGGCCAGCAGGGCCGCGCGCCCGCCACCGCCTGGGATCCGCTGCAATTCTGGATCGAGCAGGCGCACGCGCGCGGGCTGGAGCTGCACGCCTGGTTCAATCCCTACCGCGCCCGCCACGCCACGGCCAAGTCGCCGCTGGCGCGCAACCACATCGGCAGCACCAATCCCGAGGTGGTCAAATCCTACGGCCGCTACCTGTGGATGGATCCGGGCGAGGCCGCCGCCTCGCAGCACACGCTGGACGTGGTGCTGGACGTGGTGCGCCGCTACGATATCGACGGCGTTCACATCGACGATTATTTCTATCCCTACCCGATCGACAGCGTCGCCAGCGCGGCCGGCCCGGAAGGCGTGGCGCTGGACGCCGGCGTCGGCCAGAAGCAGGAGCTGGAGTTCCCGGACCAGCCGTCGTGGCAGCACTATCTGCTGGGCGGCGGCACGCTGGACCGCGCCGGCTGGCGTCGCCAGAACGTCAATGCGCTGATCGAGGCGATGTACCTCGGCATCCACAAGGAAAAGAGCTGGGTGCGCTTCGGCATCAGCCCGTTCGGCATCGGCCGTCCGGACCGGCGCCCGGCCGGCATCGTCGGCTTCAGCCAGTACGACAAGTTGTATGCGGACGCCGAACTGTGGCTGGCCAACGGCTGGCTCGACTACCTGGCGCCGCAGCTGTACTGGCCGGTGGCGCAGGCGCCGCAGGCGTTCGACGTGCTGCTCGACTACTGGCTGGCGCAGAACACCCGCGCGCGCCACGTCTGGCCGGGCCTGTACACCAGCCGCATCGACAACAGCGCCAAGGCGTTCGCGCCGGAAGAGATCGTCAAGCAGATAGTCGTGACGCGCAGCCGCGCCGGCGTGCAGGGCCACCTGCACTTCAGCATCGCGGCGCTGATGGACAACCGCAAGGGCATCGCCGATCAACTGCGCACGCAGACGTACCAGACGGCCGCGCTGGCCCCGGCCAGTCCGTGGCTGGGCTCGGAGCTGCCGCTTGCGCCGAGCGTCGCCGTGCGGCGCGAAGGCAATGGCGTGGGGCTGAGGCTGTCCGCCGGCGCCGGCAAGCCGGTCGCGCATTACGCGATCTGGTCGCGCTACGGTTCGGAATGGCGCTTCGCGGTGGCGCCCGCCTCCCGTCCGGTGCTGCTGTTGCCGGACGACGCGACGGCCGGCGCGGCGCAGGCGGTGGTGGTCAGCGCCATCGACCGCCTGGGCAATGAAAGCGAACGTATCAGCGTCATGCGCTAACTAACACGGAGCGAAACATGGGCGAGCTGGGACTGGGCATCGACGCGGGCGGCACGCAAACCCGCTGGGCATTGGCCGACGCGGCAGGCGCGATCGTGGCCGAGGGCGCGGTGGCCGGCATGTCGGCCACGCAGATGGGCAACACCGCCGGCCGCGATGCGGTGCGCGGCATCTTCTCGATGCTGGCGACGCAGGTGCTGGCGGTGGGCAAGCCGCACGGCGTGTGCGCCGGCCTGACCGGCTTTGACGGCCTGGCCACGCTGCCCGCGCAATGGCTGGCGGAACTGCTGCAAGTGGCGCCGCCGGCGGTCGCGCTGCGCAACGACGTGGAAATCGCCTACCTCGACAGCTTCGCTCCCGGCGAAGGCTACCTGGTCTACGCCGGCACCGGCTCCATCGCCGCCTGGATCGCCGAGGATGGCGAGTTCCACCGCGCCGGCGGCCGTGGCGTCACATTGGACGACGGCGGCGGCGGCTTCTGGATCGCGCGCGAAGCGATGCGCCACATCTGGCGGCTGGAGGACGAGCAGCCCGGTGCGTGGCAGCAGTCGGCGATGGCGCGCGCGGTGTTCGAGCAGGTCGGCGGCAGCGACTGGGCCTTGTCGCGCCAGTTCATCTACGGCCAGGACCGGGGCGCCATCGGCCGCCTCGCCCTGGCCGTGGCCGCCAGCGCCGAGGCCGATCCGGTGGCGCGCGCCATCCTCGAACAAGCCGGCCAGGAGCTCGCGCGCATCGCGCTGGCGCTGGTGGGCCGCTACGGTCCGCGTCCGCTGGTGCTGAGCGGCCGGGCCGCCATGCTGCATCCGCTGATCGCGCAGGCGATGCGCGCGGCGCTGCCGCCGGAACTGTCGCTGCGGCAAAAAGAAGCACAGTCGCACCACGCTGCGGCCCGCATTGCTCTACACTCACGGAATTGAACCGCTGCCGAGACCGCCAATGATGAAGATCCTCCCGCTTGCCGCCCTGTCCACCGCCGTCGCCTTGCTGGCCGGCTGCGCCACCGCGCCGCCCGCCGGACCGCGCCTCGACACCACGCTGAGCGCGCGCAGCCAGAGCGACCGCATCAAGTACATCATCATCCACTACACGGTCAGCGACCTGCCGCGTTCGATCAAGATCCTGACCCAGCAGGAAGTCAGCGCGCACTACCTGCTGACCGATACGGAGCAGCCCTTCTTCTACACGCTGGTGGACGAGTCGCGCCAGGCCAACCACGCCGGCTTGAGCAGCTGGAAGATCTACAACCAGCTCAATTCGGCATCGATAGGCATCGAGATCGTCAATCCGGGCTTTGTCGAAACGCCGCAGGGCCGCGTGTACGCGCCGTTTCCGCAGGCGCAGATCGACCAGCTGATTTTGCTGTTGAAGCAGATCGTCGCGCGCCACGACATCAAGCCGGAAAACATCCTCGGCCACAACGATATCGCGCCGCAGCGCAAGCAGGACCCCGGTCCGATGTTCCCATGGAAGCAGCTGGCCGACGCCGGCCTGGTCGCGTGGCCGGAAGCGAGCCGCGTGGCGGCGCGCCTGCCGGGGTACCAGGAGCAGTTGCCGGACGTGGCATGGTTCCAGCGCAAGCTGGCCCAGCATGGCTACGCGGTGCCGCAGACGGGCGAGCTGGACCTGGCCACCCGCAATGTGATGGTGGTGTTCCAGTCCAAGTATCGGCAGTCGCTGTATGACGGCGTGCCGGATGCGGAATCGGCGGCCATTCTTGATGTGCTGACCAGCCCGCTGCCAGTCATGCAGATGGCGATCCCGCCGACCGTGATGCCGCCGCCGCAACCGGCGCCAGGCACCGTGCCGACCGAATAATCCGTTGGGAGCGCCGCATGGCTTTCACCATCACCTGTGAAGAAATTGCCGGCCATCCCGATTTCCGGCGTCTAGCCGGCATGGACGGCATCGCCGTCGAACTGCGCTACGCCACACCGGACAATTTTGTCGGCCGCGATTTGTATTCGCCGCTCGATTGCGCCTGGCTGCACAAGCATGCGGCGGCGGCGCTGGAGAAGGTGGTGGCATGGCTGGCCGAACGGCGGCCCGACTGCAAGGTGCTGGTGCTGGACGCCCTGCGTCCGCAGCGCGTGCAGGAGCAGCTGTGGCTGGCGCTGCAAGGCACGGAGCTGCTGGGCTACATCGCCGATCCCGAGCGCGGCTCGATCCATTCCTTTGGCATGGCACTGGACCTGACTTTGCTCGACGCGCAAGGCCGCGAGCTGGACATGGGCACCGGCTTCGATGACTTGTCCGAACGCTCGCATCCCGCGCTGGAGGCCAAGCTGCTGGCGCGCGGCGAATTGACCGCGCAGCAGATCGCCAACCGGCAATTGCTGCGCGACGCGATGTTCCAGGCCGGCTGGGTCGGCATCAACAGCGAATGGTGGCACTTCGATTGCGGCGACCGTTTGCAGGTGCGCCGCGACTACATCCGCGTACTTTGACAGCTACGGGTTTTGAGCGGGGCCATTGATATTGACATGTACGGCCATTGGCCGTATCTTTGGTGAAGGCTAAAATCGGGCTGATAGCCGTATGGCTTTGCAAGAAATTGCCGTGGAGGGCAAGCCAATGACGAAAACTACTTTAAAGCGAGCACAAGCTCAATCGGGCACTGCCGAGGCCTTTTCGTTGAGCGCACCGCTGAAGCGCGCGCGAATGGAGCTCAAGACCACTGATGCGGCAAAGGAGTTGCTTAGTCTGGCTGCGGCACTGGATGGCACGGATTTGACGGCGTTCATCTTGAATACCGCTATGGAAAAGGCTCGTAAGGTTGTGGCTGAACATAGGGCCATTATGCTCAGCAGAGACGGGCAGGAGGCGCTGGCCCGCTTACTGCAATCGGAACCTGGCCAACCCACGAAGGCGATGCGTGAGTTGATGTCCTTGCCGGATTTGAATAAGGCATGACTATCGGTTTTTCGAAGTACGATCCGAACCTTACTTACTCTGGTCAAAAGAAGTTTGATTGTGGACATGCGGTTATTAATAAGTTCGCGCATGACTCACTTAAATCACAAGTGAGAAAAGGAGTCTGTGTAGCCTATGTGCTTACCGATCAGTCGCAAGCGGGTCGATTTGTTGGTTTTTTCACGATAGGCCAGCACTCAATTGGTTTGCCTTCGCTCGCAGCACTTGCGCCCGGTTCGCTGCCCAAACAAATTCCGTGTACTCGACTCATTATGCTGGGTGTTGACAGCCAGTACAAAGGGCGGAACCTGGGCAAACAACTGATGAAAGAGGCTTTCAAGGCAGCCAAATTGGCTGCCGAGGCTGTCGGCTCGTTCGGTATGTATCTTGATGCCGATGCTGGAGCAGTCAGTTTCTACGAAGAATTGGGCTTTAGTCTATTGGAAGGTAATAAAAGCCCTGACCCATCGCCCATGTTCCTTCCAATGACGAGTATTCCCTAGCGGTCAGCGATCCACCATCGCCATGCGCTCCTTGCTGTAGCGCAGGCCGGATACCTGTTTCAGCGCGTTGTTCAGCACCGCCATCTCGGTCTCATCCAGCGTGATCTCCGCCGCGGCCACGTTCTGCTCCAGGAAGGTGCGACGGCGCGTGCCGGGAATGGTCACGATATCGTCGCCCCTGTGCATGGCCCAGGCCAGCGCGATCTGCCCCGGCGTGACCAGCCGATGATCGGCCAGCTCGCGCACGATGGCGGCCGCTTCCATGTTGCGGTCGAAGTTCTCCCCTTGCAGACGCGGATCCAGATGGCGGAAATCGCTGGGCGGATACTCTTCCGCGCGCTTGGCGGTGCCGGCCAGGAAACCCCGTCCCAGCGGGCTGAACGCCACCAGGCCGATGCCCAGTTCGCGCAGCGCCGGCAGCACGTCGGCCTCCAGGTTGCGCTCCCACAGCGAGTACTCGCTTTGCAGCACGCTGATCGGATGCACCGCATGGGCGCGGCGGATATTGGCCACGCCCGCCTCGGACAGGCCGAGGTAGCGCACCTTGCCTTCGCGGACCAGGTCGGCCATCACGCCCACCACGTCCTCGATCGGCACCAGCGGATCGATGCGGTGCTGGTACAGCAGGTCGAGGTAGTCGGTGTTCAGGCGGCGCAGCGAGCCCTCCACTTTTTCGCGGATATGGGCCGGATCGCTGGTCACGCCGACCGTCTTGCCGTCGCGGATGTCGAAGCCGAACTTGGTGGCGAGGATGACCTCGCTGCGGCGGCCGGTGAAGGCGCGGCCCAGCAGCGCCTCATTGTCGTAGGGGCCGTATTGCTCGGCCGTGTCGAAGAAGTTGACGCCCAGTTCCAGCGCCCGGTGCAGCGTGGCGACCGCCTCGGTCTGGTCGGCCGGCCCGTAGGTGTTGCTCATGCCCATGCAGCCCAAACCCTGCGCCGATACCGTCAGACCCTGGCTGCCTAAAGTGCGTTGTTTCATGATGACTCCTGCGTGTTGTGGTGCTTTTAGTATCGCGGCTGCACAAAAAATACACAATCCGCTTACAATGCAAAGCATTGTTGATGCAGCTGCAACGGTGGGGCGATGCGATGGAAATGTTGAAGGAAATGGCCATCTTTGCACAGGTGGTCGATAGCGGTGGTTTCTCGGCGGCGGCGCGGCAGCTGGAGCTGACCACGTCGGCGGTCAGCCGCCACGTGTCGCGGCTGGAGGCGCACATGGGCGGACGGCTGCTGCACCGGACCACGCGCTCGCTGTCGCTGACCGAGCTGGGGCAGCAGGTGCACGCCGCCTGCGTGCGTATGGTGAGCACGGCGCGCGAAGTGCATGCGCTGGCCGGCAGCTACAGCGCGCGGCCGAACGGCACGATACGCGTCAGCGCGCCCATCGTGCTGGGACAGGTGTGGCTGGCGCCCAAGCTGCCGGGCTTCCTGGCGCGCTATCCGGAGGTCAATGTCGAGCTGCAGCTGATGGACCGCAAGATCGATTTGATCGAGGAAGGCATGGACCTGGCGATCCGCATCGCGACCGAGCTGGCGCCGGGACTGGCGGCGCGCACGCTGGGGCCGGTGAGTTATGTGCTGGTGGCGTCGCAGCAGTATCTGGACGCGCATGGCGAGCCGCAATCGCCGCACGAGCTGCCGGCGCATCAATGCAGCTACCTGGGCTACGCGCGCTTCGGCGATGCGTGGAGTTTGCGGCGCGGCGGCGAGACGGCCAGCATCCGCGTGCCATCGCGGCTGACGATCAACAACAGCGCGGCCTTGATGGCGGTGGTGGAGGCGGGCGGCGGCATCGGCCTGGTGCCGGATTTCACGGCCCGCCCGGCGCTGGCGCAGCAGCGGGTGCGGCAGGTGCTGCCGGAGTGGATTTTCGACGAGCCGTATGCCGGCACGGTGCATGCGGTCTACATGCCCGGCCCGCATCTGGCGTTGAAGGTGCGGGCGTTTATCGACTATCTGGTGGAGCAAGGGTTGCCGGGATGAGGACGCGCGGTCAGGATTCGAAGCGCACGGTGTGTGCCACGTAGTTGAAGGTCACCTTGTATTTCTTCAGGAAGCCAACACCCAGCGATACGCCGGCGCCTATGGTGTCGGTGGCGGTGCCGAAGGTGGTGTACGCGGCCTTCAGGTCATGCACCTTCAGGCCGCCGACCGAAAAGGGCGGCGCCTTGCCGACCACGATGGATTGGGCGCCGCCATGTCCCATCGTGGGAACCGGCTTGGCCATGTCCATCAGGGCCTCGATGCCCAACGACTTGGCCGTTGCGGGGGTGATGATGATGCCATAGGTGCCGCCGGTGTCGATCAAGGCGTTCACCTGTTGTCCGGCCATGGTCAGCTTGATGATGGGGATGCCGGTGTCGAGCGCCATGGCCACGTCGTGGCGGGAGGTTGGCTGCGGCGTCTCGAAGTAGACTTCTTCGCGCAGGTAATCGATCACGATGGATTTCCCTTCCAGGAAAGTGCGGCCCAGCATGCCTGCGACGGGCATGCCCTCCGGCCCGCTCATTCCATCCATGCCGATCGACTGGAACAATACGGTTTTGGCGGGCTCGTGCCCGGCGCGCACATGGACCGTGTCGGTGTCGAAGGTGGTCGGTTTTGTCGTGCCGAAGGTGGACTGGGCCTCCGCGCTGGCGGTCAGCCTGAGTCCTATCGTCTTCGCATAATCGGTGTCGATGATCGATTCAGTTGTGCCGGTATCGAGCATCATCCATGCGTCCGGCTGATCGTTGACCGAAATCTTCAGGTAGACCAGACCTTTCTGGAACCTCGATGGCAGCGTATGCGCGTGCCCGGCCGCGCCGTAGGCCAGCGAAGAGGCCAGCAAGCAGGCTGCAGCGATGCAGGACGTGGCCAACGACAGCGCCGATTTGTGTGTGGAGGAGGTGAACATGACGCTAACGTACCATGCCGGTGCGATGGCGAATATCGTCACCGGCCGCAATAGACTATTCCACATTCCGACTGCATTAGACCGGCCCGCCGCTGTCCGCCAGCGCGCCGGCCAGGAAATCGGCGAAGGCGCGCACCCTGGCGACCTGTTGGCGATGCTGGGGCCAGACCAGATTGATCGGCAGCGGCGCAATTGCCCAATCAGGCAGCAGTGGACGCACCCGCCCCTCGGCCAGCTCCTGCTTCACCATCCAACTGGGGGCGTAGGCGATGCCCATGCCGTCGAGCAGCGCGGCGCGCACCACTTCCGAACTATTGCTCTGCAAGGCGCCAGTCACCGCGACCGCGACCTCGCGCCCGTCGGCGTGCGAAAAGTGCCACACGTTTTTGCTGCTCAATTCGGTGTACACAATGCAGCAATGCAGCAACAGCTCGGTGGGCGTCGACAGCGCCGCCGGATAGGATGTGCTGGCCATCAAGGTGCCCTGGCTGCGCCCGATGCCGCGCGCGATCAGCGCGCTGTCGGCCAGGTGGCCGATGCGCACCGCCATGTCGATGCCTTGCTCGACCAGATCAATGTAGTGGTCGTGCAAGCGCAGGTCGATCCGCACCGATGAGTGTTCCGCCAGGAAGCGTTTCACCAGCGGCATCAGGACCCGCAAGCCGAAGCCGACCGGCGCGGCGATGCGCATGGCCCCTTCCAGTCGATGCGTGCCATGACGCAGCTGCCGTTCCGCCTCCGCCACCTCGGCCACCAGCCGGCGCGCCTGATCGAAATAGCGGCGGCCATCGTCGGTCAGCGCCAGCGCGCGCGTCGAACGGGTGAGCAAGCGCACGCCCAGATGTTGTTCAAGCGCGGCCACCTGCTTGCTGATAGCGCTTTGGGTGGTGTTGCGTTCCCTGGCGACGGCTGAAAACGTCCCCGTTTCCGCGACGCGTACAAACACATGCATGGCAAGCAGGCGATCCATAGTCGGTTCCATTCATTCAAATCTGGAATGAATGTTAATCGTTTTTGCCGACTGTCACAGGCCGCAGGACTGACTTATCGTGACGGCTGATTTTCAACCATCTACAAGGATCGTCCATGATGAAGTTCTACTACCATCCGTCGCCCAACCCGGCCAAGGTTGCATTGTTTCTGGAGGAGAGCGCGCTGCCTTACGAACTGGTGCTGGTCGACACGCACCGGGGGGAGCAGCACCTCCCCGCCTATCTGGCCATCAATCCGAATGCCAAGACGCCGGCGCTGGTCGACGGCGCCGCGACCGTCTTCGACAGCAACGCGATACTGCTGTACCTTGCCGAAAAGACCGGGCGCTTCCTGCCCGGCACGCCCGTCGAACGCGCCGAGATGCACTCCTGGCTGATGTTCCTGGCCACCGGCCTGGCGCCGATGTGCGGCCAGTTGGGGCACTTCAAGTTTTTCGCGCCGCAGCCCAATGACTATGCCGTCAACCGCTATACCTTTGAAGCGTGGCGCCATTGGCGCATCCTCGACCAGCGCCTGAGCCAGCGCGCATACATGCTGGGCGATAGCTACACCATCGTCGACATGGCCGTATGGGGTTGGGCGCGAGTGATCCCGTTCGTGCTGGGCGAGCAGGCGTGGGCGGCGCTGCCCAACGTCAAACGCTGGTTCGACGCCGTCAATGCCCGTCCGGCCGCCCAACGTGCCGAGGCCTTGAAGGACGCCCAACCCTACAAGGCCGAATTTGACGCCGAAACTTTGGCGGCGCTGTTCCGTCACAATCTGCCAGGCGAAGCAGTGCCGACGTGAGCTTAAGGTCGCCCGTTGCGGGCCACCCAGTCGATCACGCCGTCCAGCACGGTGCGGCCGGCGCCGTTGGCCACGTGCTCATCGTTCAGGATGGCGACCACGATGCAGGGCTGGTTGTTGGCGTCGGTGACGTAGCCGGCGATGGCGATCACGCTCTTCAGGCTGCCGGTCTTGATGCGGGCGCGCAGTGCGGCCGGGCTGTCCTTGAGGCGCTTGCGCATGGTGCCATCGGTGGCGGCGATCGGCAGGCTGGACAGGAACTCGGGCATCCACAGGCTCTTCAGGCCCGCTTGCAGTATGCCCGCCAGTTGCGCCGGCGTGGCGTGCTCGGTGCGCGACAGGCCGGAGCCGTTGTCGAAGACCAGGCCGTTGGCGTCGATGCGCTGGTTTTGCAGCCAGCCGCGGATCGCGGTTTCGGCGCGCATCGGCGTGCTGGCCTGGCTGCCGTCGAGCGCGATCGGGCGGCTGCCCAGCACGGGGTCGGCTTGCAGGCTGCCCAGCATCAGGAACACTGTGCGGGCCAGGGTGTTGTCGGAAAATTTGTTGATGTCGCGTAGAATTTCCGGCAGCGGACGGGAGACGTGTTCGGCCAGCAGGCGGGTGGCCGGGGGCGACGTTGGCGCGTCGGCAGGCGCGGTCTCGGACGCTGCGTCGCTCGTGGTGGCCGAGGTAGTCACGCTGGCGGTTGGTGAGGCCGCTGACACGCTGGCCTCGCGCACGTCGCCGACTATGCTGCCGCCCAGCTTGCGCCAGGTGGCGCGCAGCAAGCGCTCCAGATAGTCGTGATGGTCCAGCACGTCGACGCTGGTCGACTTGATGCAGTTCTTAGGATAGCTGCCATGCAGCACCACCTCGATCTTATCGCCGCTGCGCGCAACGTCCGGCGAACGCCAGCCCTGCTCCCATGAAGCGCACGGCGCGTCGCTGAGCTTCATGTCCGAGCGGATGCTGACCTTGTCCATCTCCGGCATCATCACCAGGCCCACCTTGTTGCCGGTCGAGCGCATCTCCACTTTCAGCAGATTGGTGTTGGTCAGCAGCGCATCGGGGATCACGTTGTAGTAGGCCCACGGGAATTCGTCGAACGGCGGCTGGCCCACATCCGGCCGCGCCGGCTGGAACAGTTGACGGTCCAGGATCACATCGCCCTTGATCTTGCGGATGCCCTGGTTGCGCAGCGCTTGCAGCATGTGCAGCAGCACGTCCTCGTTGAGATCGACATCGCCGCCGCCGCGCAGGATCAGGTCGCCTTGCAGCACGCCGTTGACCAGCTCGGCGCTGGTGCGGAATTCGGTGCGGCCACGGAAGGCCGGCCCCAATTGTTCCAATGCCGTCATCGTGGTGAACAGCTTCATGGTGGAGGCCGGCTGCATGCTCTGCTGAGCGTTGTGCGAGACCAGCGTGGTGTCGCCGCGCAGCACGACGATGCCGGCGCCTTCCGGCGGAATATGCGCCGCTTGCAGCAGCGCGCTGATGGGCTCCGGCAGGTCGGCGGCGTGGGCGGTGCCGGCGGTGCTGGTAGCAAGCAGCGCGGCGAGGATGAGGCGACGGAACATGGCGACCTTGTTCAATGGAAGAAGACGTAAGAGACGAAGATGGCGGCGATGACGCCGGCCAGGTCGGCGATCAGGCCGCAGGAAATCGCGTAGCGTGTCTTGCGTATGCCCACCGAGCCGAAGTACAGCGCGACGATGTAGAAGGTGGTGTCGGCCGAGCCGTTGAACACGCAGGCCAGGCGGCCGACAAACGAATCCACGCCATAGGTGCGCATGGTGTCGATCATCATGGCCTTGGCGGCGCTGCCGCTGAGCGGCTTCATCAGCGCGGTCGGCAGCGATGGCACGAAATCGGTGTTGACGCCCAGCTGGCCGAACAGCCAGCTGAAGCCGTCCACCGCATAGGCGAACACGCCGGCGTTGCGGATCACGCTGATCGCCACCAGCATGCCGACCAGGTAGGGAATCACGGTGATCGAAGTCTGGATGCCGCCCTTGGCGCCTTCGATAAAGGCTTCGTAGACGTTGACCTTGCGCCGCAGCGCGCCGATGATGAAGCCGGCGATCACCACCATCAACACCAGGTTGCTGAAGACCTTGGAGAACAGTTCGATCTCGATCTTGGTCAGGTAGTGCGTGAAGTAAAACACCATGCCGGCGATGGCGGCCGTCATGCCGCCCAGCCAGCTCAGCACCACGCCATTGAACAGGTTGATGCGCTGGCGGATGGCGACGGCGATGATGCCGGTGACGGTCGCCACATAGGTCGCGATCATGCAGGGGATGAAGATGTCGGACGGATCGGCCGCGCCCAGGATCGAGCGCTGCGCCATGATGGCCAGCGGGATCAGGGTCAGGCCGGAGGTGTGCAGCACCAGGAACATGATCTGGGCGTCGGTCGGCTCGTCCTTGCTGGGGTTGAGTGTTTGCAGGCTTTCCATGGCCTTCAGGCCGAACGGCGTGGCGGCGTTGTCCAGGCCCAGCAGGTTGGCCGAGAAGTTCATCACCATGTGGCCGGTGGCCGGATGATTCTTCGGCACGCCCGGGAAGATGCGCGAGAAGAACGGTGCGATCAGCCGCGCCAGCAGGTCGATGGCGCCGGCCTTTTCGCCGATGTTCATGATGCCCAGCCACAGCGTCATCACGCCGGCCAGCGGCAGCGCGATGTCCATCACGGCGGCCTTGGCTGAGTCGAAGGTGCCGTCGATGATGCGCTTGAAAATTTCGGTGTCGCCCGTCAGGAGGAACTGCACCAGCGCGGCCGCAAAGCCGATCAGGAAGAAGCCGGACCAGATGTAATTGAGCGACATATCTAGAAATTTTCCTGAAAGCAGTGGGCGATTTGCAAAGTATAGCGGGTAAGCCTGTCAAAAAAGTTATAAGCTGCCGCTTTACGTATGCGATGTGGAAGGGACCTGATGCCCAAAAGTTATGCCGCAGCCCTGCTGGCGCTGGCGTTATCCTCTGGCCTCGCCGCTGCCGAGCCACCTGCTGCTGCGGTGCCCAAGGTCCTGCACGCCTTCCTGAGCACCGGCGAGACGGGCCTCGATCCGGCCGTGGCGTCCGATATCGCCAGCCTCAGCCTGCTGGAAAACCTGTTCGACCCGCTGCTGCGCTACGACTACCTGGCCCGTCCCGTCAAACTGCAAGCGAACACGCTGAGCGCCATGCCGACCGTGGAAGACAACGGCCTGAGCTACACCTTCCACCTGCGCCAGGACATCTACTTCACGCCCGATCCGGCCTTCAAGGGCGTGCATCGCCAAGTGACCGCGCAGGACTACGTCTACAGCCTGAAGCGCTTGTACGATCCGACGCTGAAGTCGCCGTGGCTGTTTCTGTTGGAAGGCAAGATCGCCGGCGACGAGGCGCTGAAGACCAAGTTCAGCTACGACAGCAACATCGCCGGCCTGCAAGCGCTGGACAAGTTCACCCTGCGCATCAAGCTCAACGCCGCCGATCCCAACTTCCTGTTCTACCTGGCGACGCCGTCCACCGCCGTGGTCGCGCGCGAGGTGATGGAGGCTTACGGCGCGCAGGCCGGCAACCACCCGGTCGGCACCGGCCCCTTCATGATGGGCCGATGGAAGCACAGCGACCAGATCACTTTGCTGGCCAACCGCGACTTCCGGCCGACGATGTTCCAGGGCCGGCGCCTGCCGCTGCTGGACCAGGTCGACATCAAGATCGTCGAGGAATACCAGTCGCGCGTGCTCGGCTTCCTGAACGGCGAATTCGATTTCCTCGAACAGCTGCCGGAATCGATGAAGGACATGGTGCTGGCCGCCGACGCCAAGCCGACCCTGAAACCGGCGCTGGCCAAACAGGGCATGGTGCTGTCGCCCTTCCCGGTGCTGCAAACCTACTACATGTGGATGAACATGGACGACCCGCTGATCGGCGGCTACAGCAAGGAGAAGCTGGCCTTGCGCCGCGCCATCGCGCTGGGCTACAACAGCGGCGAGGATGTGGTGCTGATGAAGAAGGGCCTGGCGCTGCCGGCCGCGACACCGCTGCCGCCGAACGTGCTGGGCTACGATCCGGCCTATCGCAGCCCGGTCGCCTACGATCCCGCGCTGGCCAACGCGCTGCTGGAACGCTACGGCTACCGCAAGGCCGCCGACGGCTTCCGTACCCAGCCCGACGGCAAGCCGCTGACCTTGGTGATGCACAGCGAATCGTCCACCGTCGGCCGCCTGCGCGACGAGCTGTGGCGCAAGAACCTGAACGCCATCGGCCTGAAAGTGGCTTTCAAGAGCGACAAGAAAACCGAGATCATCAAAGCCTCGCGCCTGGGCTCGGTGATGATGTTCGAGACCAACTGGGTCGCCGACTTCCCCGACGGCGAGAATTTCTACCAGCTGCTGTACGGCCCCAACAGCGGCCGCGCCAATTACGCCCGCTTCAACCTGCCCGCCTACAACCAGCGCTACGAGCAGAGCCGCAGCATGGGCGACTCGTCGCAGCGCACCGCGCTGTACGACGAGATGGCGCAGCTGATCCACGCCTACACGCCGTGGGTGCTGCTGACGCATCCGATTTCCGCCGACTTGCAGCAGCCTTGGCTGAAGCATTACCAGCGTCATCCGGTGGAGCTGACCAACTGGCGCTATCTGGACGTAGCCGCACATAACGCGCGCTGATCCATGCGTACAATGGCCGCATGAGACTATTTAACCGCAGGGCACTGTTGCACGTCAGCGCGCACCCGATGGACTTTCTGGTGCAATGCCTGAAGGGCTTCCGCGCCAATCAGGGCTTGCTGCTGGCGGGCGCGGTCGCCTATTACTCCCTGCTGTCGATCGTGCCGCTGGTGATGCTGGTGGTGGTCGCGTTGTCGCATTTCATCGCGCAGGACGAATTGCTGGCGACCCTGGGCCGCTACCTGAACTGGCTGGTGCCGGGACAAGCCCGGCCCATCGTGACCGAGGTCGGCCATTTCCTCGAACACCGCGACCTGATGGGCGGCGTGCTGGTGGTCAGCATGATTTTCTTCAGCTCGCTGGCGTTCACGGTGCTGGAAAACGCCATGTGCGTCATCTTCAAGCACCGGGTCGAGATACGGCGCCGGCACTTCCTGATCTCGGCGATCATGCCCTACTGCTACATCCTGTCGCTGGGTGTCGGCATGCTGCTGGTGACGCTGGTGGCGGGCAGCTTGCAGGTGTTGGGCGAGGAAAGCGTGCAATTCCTCGGCTACAGCTGGTCGCTGCACGGCATCTCCGGCGTGCTGCTGTACTTGCTGGGCCTGGGCGGCGAGGTGCTGGTGCTGACGTCGATCTACCTGGTGATGCCGGTAGGCCGCCTGTCACTGTCGCACGCGCTGATCGGCGGCGTGACCGCGGCGCTGCTGTGGGAACTGGCGCGCCACATCCTGGTTTGGTATTTTTCAACTTTGTCGCAGGTGAACGTGGTGTATGGCTCGATGACCACCGCCATCATCGTCATGTTCAGCCTGGAAATCGGCGCCACCTTGCTGCTGTTCGGCGCCCAGGTCATTTCCGAGTTCGAGCGGGTCGGCCGCCAACGCACGCTGCGCGAACCGGCGCCGATGACCACCCAAGCTACAGAAGTAAAATAATTTGTGCGTCGCACAAAAAACTGTGTTACACTACGTTCGTGGTTGAGGTTGTTGGGGAGGAATCCCGGAAAACAGTCCCACGTCCAAGAGGAGCGCCGCAGTTCGATATGTGTAAGACCGAACCGCAGTTGACGCAAACCCTGGAGTTGTAATTCCGAATACGATGGTCGATTTACACGTTGGGGGCACCACGCAGATAGCATGGGCGCCCGAGACTCTGGAGTCACTTTGCAGATAGCACTGGACACCGGCATACGATTAAAGCATTGGTAATACATTGGAACAAAGCCCGCTGAGATGCGGGCTTTTTTTTATTGCCCAGCCTTATTTCGAAAAGCTAGCCAAGAGAAGCAAGGCGAGCATCTACGTAGACCCAAGCTTGCTCCCCTGAAGCTAGCTTTGCCGAAACGCGCTTATAGGCATCGACTTCATATGCGTCAGCGTGTTCGAGTTCCGAGTCAGTGACTTCAAACACTGTTCCTTGCACCCGATCCCCTGCATTGTTACTAAGCCTAACGATAGGGTGGTGCGTCTTTCCGCTTGTGGCTACGACCTCTTGGTCTTCAATTTTCACCATAGACTGCGTAAAACCAAGCAGGAGATCTGCGTTCCCCACGAGGCGTCTTCCGAATGTGGCGAGCTGGACGCATTCTTGCTGCAAGGTTCCGTAGGAGAAGAGCAATGCCATGAGTATCCTTTCTGTTGGCGCGGACCTAAGTTTCGCGATGTCTAACGGATAGTTTATCGGCCAGCCACGCTGGCACTCGCGACCAACATGGCAGCTACCCCACCTTGGAACAGCCAGCAGGATTGTGCACACGCTGTACGGACGCGGGATTTTTGACGAGCTTGGCAAGCGAACGAGTGGGGCGTGCGACGAGTTCACCGCCACAGTTCGGGCATTTGGCCGAGAAAGTCGTTGCGCAGGCCTCGCAGAAGGTGCATTCGAATGAGCAGATGCGGGCGCCGGATCGCTCCGCGGGAAGGTCTTTGTCACAGCATTCACAGCTAGGTCTCATTTGCAGCATGGTGCTCTCCTCTGTTGTGGAATTTATTTTGATTGATGTTCATGACGCGATGGAAGGTGGCAAATACCTAAGACCGTCGATCGTACCCTGGTCCGCTTCGATCACCACCGTCGTATAGGAGTCGATACAGGCCATGATCGCGTCGCGCGGTCCGTTCGTCCAGGCAGCGCTGCCGTAGAATTGTTCCTGGCTCTGGCTGATTTCAATGACCTGCTGCATAGGCCTTACCTTGGCGATGAAAGATGGATATGATAGGGTTCGCCAGTGTTGTTAGCAACGCAACATTCATGGTTTTTATCGTGAAGAAGTGGGCAAATAACGGTTTTTTGAGAGGTTTTCTTTGAAATTTGTATTTGACGCCTATGATCGGAAAATTCTTGCTATTTTACAAACAGACGCACGGCTGAGCTATTCGGAGATCGGCCGAAGAATTCACCTTACCTCGCCAGCTGTCGCCGAGCGGGTGCGCCGGCTTGAGGAGGCGCACATTATCGAAGGCTTTACCGCGCGATTGAATTTGCGGGCGATGGGCTATAGTTTTGAAGCGTTTATCCATATCACGGTCGATTCGCACGATGCGCTCGATAACTGGGCCGCCTCGCACCCGGAAGTGCTGGCACTGCATGCAACGACTGGCAATCATTGCGCCCTGATCCGCCTTGCCGTCACTGGACCTGAACACCTGCAAACGCTGATTCAAGCGCTGGGAACCATCGGAAAAACAACGACTTCGATCGTCCTTTCCTCGCAATTAGAAAGCCGTCCGCGCTTGCCCGGGGATCAACTCCCGGACGCCGTGTCGTCTCTCTAAAGGCTGCAAGGCCTGTGCGGCAGCGGCGGTAGCCAGATGGGTCATCGTGTTGCCGCCAAATCATTTCGATATTATTTGAATTATCGAATCAATTGCGCTAGCATGGCGGCATGGATACTAAACAAGCTTTGGCGGCCCTGTCGTCGCTGGCCCAGGACAGCCGGCTGGCCGTGTTCCGCCTGCTGGTGCAGGTGGGGCCGGAAGGCATGGCGGCCAGCAAAATCGGCGAACGGCTCGATATTTCGCCGTCGTCGCTATCCTTTCACTTGAAGGAGCTGAGCCATGCCGGCATGGTCGGTTCGCGCCAGGATGGCCGCTTCGTCATCTACACGGCCGATGTGGGCGCAATGAACGGCCTGATCGGATTCCTCACCGAAAACTGCTGCGGCGGCCTGCCCTGCGGCGTCTCTGAATGCTCCCCATGAATGTTCTGTTTCTCTGTACCGGTAATTCCTGCCGCTCGGTGTTGAGCGAAGGTGTCTTCAATCATCTGGCGCCGGAGGGCTGGCGCGCGATCAGCGCCGGCAGCCAGCCTGCTGGTGCCTTGCACCCGCGCGCGGTGGCGCTGCTCACCCGCAAGGGGATTTCCACCGAAGGCTATTACAGCAAGTCGTGGAACGATTTGCCGGTGACGCCGGATATCGTCATCACCGTCTGCGGCAGCGCGGCCGGCGAGACTTGCCCTGCCTATCTGGGTCAGGTGCTGCGCGCGCATTGGGGCGTGGACGATCCCAGCCATGTGGTCGGCACCGACGAAGAAATCGAGACCGCGTTTGAACTGGCCTACCGCATCATCCGCGCGCGCATCGAGGCGTTCCTGGCGTTGCCGCTGGCGCAGCTGGCGGCCGACAAGGCTGCATTCAAGCTGGAGCTGGACCGCATCGGCGGCTTGAGCGTGGCCTGATGCTGGTCGCCTTCCTGATTTTCCTGGCGACGCTGACCCTCGTCATCTGGCAACCGCGCGGCTTGGGCATAGGCTGGAGCGCGGTGGCCGGCGCCTGCGTGGCGCTGCTGGCCGGCGTGATCCACGTCGGCGATATCCCCGTGGTGTGGCACATCGTGTGGAACGCCACCGGCACCTTCGTGGCGATCATCATCATCAGCCTGTTGCTGGACAAGGCCGGCTTCTTCGAGTGGGCCGCGCTGCACGTGGCGCGCTGGGGACGCGGCAGCGGCAAGCTGCTGTTCGCGATGTTCGTGCTGCTGGGGGCGGCGGTGTCGGCGCTGTTCGCCAATGATGGCGCGGCGCTGATCCTCACGCCCATCGTCATCGCCATGCTGCGCGAGCTGAAATTCTCGGGCAAGGCCATGCTGGCGTTCGTGATGGCGGCCGGCTTCGTCGCCGACACGGCCAGCTTGCCGCTGGTGGTGTCCAACCTGGTCAACATCGTCTCGGCCGATTACTTCAACGTCAGCTTCGCGCGCTATGCGGCGGTGATGGTGCCGGTGAACGTTGTCGCCGTGGCGGCCACCTTGGCGGTGCTGCTGTGGTTCTTCCGCCGCGATATCCCGGCGGACTACGATCTGGCGCAGGTCAAGCGGCCGGAAGACGCGATCCACGACCGCGCGACCTTCGTGACCGGCTGGTGGGTGCTGGGTTTGTTGTTGATCGGCTTCTTCTGGCTGGAGGATCTGGGTGTGCCGATCAGCGCCACCTCGGCCGTCGGCGCGGCCATGCTGTTGCTGGTGGCGGCGCGCGGTCATCGCATCTCGACGCGCGAGGTGATCGGCAATGCGCCGTGGCAGATCGTGGTGTTCTCGCTGGGCATGTACCTGGTGGTGTACGGACTGCGCAACGCCGGCCTGACCGACTACCTGACGGCGGCGCTCAACGCCTGCGCGCAGCATGGTGTGTGGGGCGCGGCGCTGGGGACCGGCTTTATCACGGCGATCCTGTCGTCGATCATGAACAACCTGCCGACGGTGCTGATCGGCGCGCTGTCGATCGACGCGTCCACTGCGCAGGGCGTGGTGCGCGAGGCCATGGTCTACGCCAACGTCATCGGCAGCGACCTGGGACCGAAGATTACGCCGATCGGCAGCCTGGCTACGCTGCTGTGGCTGCACGTGCTGGAAAACAAGGGCATCAAGATTTCGTGGGGCTACTACTTCCGCGTCGGCATCTGCCTGACCTTGCCGGTGCTGCTGGTCACGCTGGCGGCGCTGGCTGTGCGTTTGAACTGAGAGGGGGAAACATGGATCTGCCCAACATCAATCCAGCGCTGCTGGAGACGCCGACCCTGGACAAGCTGGCGCCGGTCGGCGACTTCGATCATCCGCCGCGCATCCTGATGCTGTATGGCTCGCTGCGCGAGCGCTCGTTCAGCCGCTTCCTGACTGAAGAGGCGGCGCGCATCCTTGAGCACTTCGGCGCCGAGGTGAAAATCTTCGATCCGACCGAGTTGCCGATGGCGGGCAGTATATCGGAAGATCATCCCAAGGTGCAGGAGCTACGCGCCTTGTCGCTATGGTCCGAAGGCCAGGTATGGTGCAGCCCGGAGCGGCACGGCGCCATCACGGCGGTGATGAAGAACCAGATCGACTGGATACCGCTGGAGCAAGGCGCGCTGCGTCCCAGCCAGGGGCGCACCTTGGCCGTGATGCAGGTATGCGGCGGATCGCAATCGTTCAACGTGGTCAACACGCTGCGGCTGCTGGGGCGCTGGATGCGCATGTTCACGATACCCAACCAGTCGTCGGTGCCGATGGCCTACAAGGAATTCGACGATGCCGGCCGCATGCGTCCTTCCGGTTACTATGAGCGGGTAGTGGATGTGATGGAGGAGCTGTACAAGATGACCTTGCTCTTGCGCGGCCGCACCGATTACCTGACCGACCGCTACAGCGAGCGCAACGAGCGTTCGGTGAAGTCGATCAACCGACAACTGGGAAAGATTTAACATGGGGGTCAAGTCCTGAACCTTCCCCTCAAATTTTGAAGATAGCGATTAACGATCTCAGCTCGCCAAGAGCGATGGTG